>DATBXG010000451.1:0-5761 GCA_036514415.1 Paraburkholderia sp. | reverse complement strand
CGCCGCCCTGACCTGCCGCTTGTCCGGCGCTTACGACGCGACCTCGACGACGCTCAGCATGCGCCAGTCGCGCGGGAGCGTTCGCACTGCGTCGCCCGCCACCGTGACCGTGCCATTGAGCGCAATATCGCGGCTCGAACTGCCGACCATCAGATCGAAGTCTCCCGGCTCGACGATGCGCTCGCCGCGCCCATCGGTGAAATTGAGCATGTCGACGGGCAGCTTCACGCGCACACGCGCGCTGGCGCCCGCCGCGAGCGGCACGCGGGAAAACGCCTTCAGCTCGCGCACGGGCCGGGCCGACGACGCGTGCTGGTCGCGCACATAGATCTGCACGACTTCCGTGCCCTCGCGCTCGCCGATGTTCTCGACCGTGAAGCTCAGTTCGACGGTTCCGTCTTCGATCGAGACTTCGGGCCGCGCAACCGCAAGGTCGCCGTAACGGAACTGCGTGTAGCCAAGGCCGAAGCCGAACGGATAGCGTGATCCGAAGTGGTAGGCAACAGGCGTACCCGCACTCTTGAGGCGATGGTTGTACACATACGGCACGGCCCCCGCGCTTTTCGGCACCGAAAGCGGCATGCGCCCGCTGAAATTGGCGCGACCGAGAAGCAGGTCGGCCAGCGCCTCGGCGCCACGCTCGCCCGGCGCGAACGCCATGATTTGCGCGGCGATACGATCTTCGAGACCGCCGAGGTTGTACGGGCGGCCGCCCGTCATCACGACGACCGTTGGCGTGCCGCTCTCGACCACGGCCGTGAGCAGTTGCAACTGCACGCCCGGCAGCTCGAGGCTGTCCGTATCGGAGCCTTCGCCCACCGTGCCCGACTGGAACAGCCCCGCGAGATCGCCCACGAACACGACCGCCACACCCGCTTTCCGCGCGGCGTCCACGGCAGCTGCAACTCCTCCGGTATCCTTGCTGATCAGCTCATCGCGATTGGTGTTGCCGCTCAGGTCGAGCGAGACGTCGCCCGGGAAAACCGGCGCGCCCGCACGGCGCTCCTTGATGATTTCGCAGCCCTTCGCGTGAATCACACGCTCCTCGCCGAGCAGCGCGCGCAGCGAGCGCAACGGCGTGGCGATCGTGGCGACCGACTGCTCGCCCGAGTTGATGAGGTGCACGGGGAAGCTGTAACCGGCGAGCAGCGCGAGCGGGTCGTCGGCGGTCGGCCCGATCACCGCGATTTTTTCCGCATCGTTGGCCTTCAACGGCAGCACGCCGCCTTCGTTGCGCAGCAAAACAGCCGATTCGAGCGCGACCTGGTACGCCGTGCCGCCCGCATCTGCGCCCTTCACATCGACGCGCTCGGGGTCCGCGTACGGATGCTCGAACAGGCCGAGTTGGAATTTCGTGCGCAGCACGCGCGAAACGGCGGTGTCGATGGTCTCCTGCGAGATCTCGCCCCGATCGAGCGCCTCCTTCAGGTGGACGGCGCACTCGTGGCCCGGCAATTCGACGTCGAGTCCCGAATTGAACGCGAGCGCCGCAGCCGAAGCGCTGTCGCGCGCGACCGCATGGTGGCTGTAGAGCAGGTCCACCGCCGCATAGTCTGCTACGACGAGACCCTCGAAGCCCCACTTCTCGCGCAGCGTGTCGTGCAGCAGCGTGCGGTCGCCGTGACAGGGCACGCCGTCGATATCGTGGTAGGCGGGCATGATCGAGCCCGCGTGCGCGAGCTTGACCGCCATTTCGAACGGCAGCAGAAACACGTCGTTGAGTTCGCGCGGGCCGACATGCACGGGCGCGTGATTGCGCGCGCCTTCGCTCGCCGAGTGGCCCACGAAGTGCTTGAGCGTGGCGAGCACGTCGCGACGCTCGCCTTGCAGGCCGTTCACGTAATGACACGCGAGCACGCCAACGAGATACGGATCTTCACCGAGCGTTTCCTCGGTGCGGCCCCAGCGCGGATCGCGCGACACGTCGAGCACCGGCGCGAGGCCCTGGTGGCAACCAATGGAGCGCGCCTGCTCGCCTATGATGTGCCCCACTTCGCCCACGAGACCGGGATTCCAGGTCGCGGCATAGTTCAGCGGCGACGGGAACAGCGTGGCGTCCTTGATCATCAGGCCCACGAGGCATTCCTCGTGCGACATGACGGGAATGCCCAGGCGCGTGTCTTCGACCATTTTGCGCTGCAGCTCGTTGAGCGCGCGCACACCCTCTTTCGGATCGACCGTGTGGGTGCCGAGCGGGCGTGTGATCTGGCCGAGGCCGTGCTTCAGAATCTCGTCGACGGTCAACTCGTTGGCGCTGCTCGCGAAATCGATGCTGCGCGCCTTGTGGTCGCCGTCGGCCGACAGCCTCAGCCACGCGGCGTGAAGCTGCGCAATTTTTTCGTCCAGCGTCATGCGCGCGAGCAGGTCGGCAACGCGCTGCCCGGTCGGCGCGTCGGACCGGCGATAAAGCGGAACCTCAGTGAGGTGTTCAAGCGACATCGGTTCACTCCCTGGAATTGCAAAAGACAGCCGTTTTTTTCGCCGTCTATTTAGTAGTGCTTCCAAACCAGGCGTTGCCTGGGCGCGCGGCGTAAGCCGCGCTGGACCTAGATAAGACGTCGCAGCGCCATGTCGTGGTCGTCAAAAACGTGGCAGGCCTCGGGCGGCAACGAAAGGTTGACCAGTTCATCGTGCGTCAACGCGCTGTCACCGGGTACTTTTGCAATCAGTGTCGCCGCACCGGGGCCAGTTTGCGTCGCGTGGATATAGCTGTGCTCGCCCATGTGCTCGACGAGCTTCACGCGGCTCGACAGTGTCTGCTCGTTGCGCGGATCGACGGCAACGCGCAGATGCTCCGGACGCACACCGAGCGTCACCTTCATGCCGGCGCGAGCACGCGAACCGTCCACGCCCGCGCGCACGCGCTCGCCGCTTTCGAGGCTGATTTCCACGCCGCGATCGTCGCCGCCCACAACCGTTCCCGCGAAGAAGTTCATCTTCGGCGAGCCGATGAAGCCTGCAACGAAGCGGCTCTTCGGATGGTGGTACAGATCGAGCGGCGCCCCCACCTGGGCCACGCTGCCGTGCTGCTCCATATGCGTGCCGGCCTGCAGGAGCACGATGCGATCGGCCAGTGCCATCGCTTCGACCTGATCGTGCGTCACGTACACGGCGCTCGCCTCGCTGAACTCGCGGTGCAGACGCGCGATTTCAGTACGCGTTTGCACGCGCAGCGCCGCGTCGAGGTTCGAAAGCGGCTCGTCGAACAGGAACACGCCCGGCTCGCGCACGATCGCGCGCCCGATCGCCACCCGCTGGCGCTGGCCGCCGGAAAGCGCTGCGGGGCGGCGTTCGAGATAGGTGTCGAGTTGCAGTGCGGCCGCGGCGCTGCGCACCTTCTTGTCGATGATGGCCTTGTCGACTTTCGCCTGACGCAGGCCAAACGCCATGTTCTCGTACACGCTCATATGCGGATAGAGCGCGTAGTTCTGGAACACCATCGCGACCTTGCGCTTTGCAGGCTCGACGTCGTTCATCAGTTGACCGTCGATGTGCAGTTCGCCGTCTGTGATCGATTCGAGACCGGCGATCATGCGCAGCAGCGTGGACTTGCCGCAGCCCGAAGGCCCGAGGAACACGCAGAATTCGTTCTTGCCGACCTGAAGGTTGGCGTTGCGGATCACTGCGTTGCCGCTCGCGTAGGACTTCTGGACGTTATTGAGGGAAATGCTTGCCATATTCGGTTTATGCGAAGTTCGGTGTGCGGGCCACATCAGGACACTGCGGCCCGCACGATTCGAAGCGGTATGCGATGCGGGTCAGCCCTTGAGCGAGCCGGCCATCATCCCCTTGATCACGCGCTCCTGACCGAACGCGTAGGCAACAATCAACGGCAACGACGTGAGCACGAGGACGGACAGCATCGAAGGTATGTTCGACGCGTATTGCCCCATGAAGTCCCAGATCGCGAGCGGCAGCGTACGGTGCTCGGACGTCGAGGTGAGCATGTACGCGAAGATGAACTCGTTCCAGAGGCCAATGCCATTGAAGATCGCCACCGTGGCGAGCCCCGGTCCCGAAAGCGGGAAGAAAATACGCCAGAAGATGCGGAACGGGCTGCAGCCGTCGAGCTGCGCGGCTTCTTCAAGTTCGCGCGGTATCTGCCGCATGAACTCGGTCAGGATGAAGATCGACACCGGCAGGCTGAGCGCCACATAAGGGCCGAGCAGCGCGAACTGCGTATCGTAAAGACCAAGGTTGCGGGTGAGCAGATAGATCGGCACGAGCGTTGCATGCAGCGGCACGATCATGCCCGCCACCACGAGACCGAAGAGCACCTTGTTCAGCCGGAAGCGCATGCGCGCAAACACATAGGCCGCCATCGCGCTGATGATGACGATCAGCGCCACCGACACGCCCACCGTGAACAGGCTGTTACGGAAATACGTGAAGAACGGCCCCTTCAGCACAGCGGCGTAGTTGCCCAGATACAGGTGGCCCGGCGGCGCCCACACGGAAGTCGCGAACGTCTCTTCCTGGCTCTTGAAGCTCGACGCGACCATGAAGATGAACGGGACAGTCGTGACAGCCAGCCAGATCAGCGCCAGTAGCGGAATGCCCACACGCGGGAAGCGGAATGTCTTTTTCATGGTTCAGACCTCGGTTGCATAACGACGGGTGAAATACATCGACACCGCCGCCACCGTGATGACGATCAGGAACATCGCCGAGCCGATGGTGCTGCCGTAGCCAAGCTGGAACGAACTGAACACCGTGCGATACATGTAGGTGGCCATCACCTCGGACGAGCCTTCGGGGCCGCCGCCGGTCATGACAAAGACGAGATCGAAGTAACGCAGCGAGCCGAGCACGGACAGGAGCACAGCCGTGCGCACCGTGCCTTGCAGATGCGGCAGCTTGATGCGCCAGAAAATGGTCCACTCGGACGCGCCGTCGAGCAGCGCGGCCTCGTTGACCTCGGCCGGCATCGACGAGAGGCCGGCAAGGAACAGAATCATGTAGAAAGGCGCGTTCTGCCAGATGATCACGGCGATGGTGGCGCCCAGCGAAAAATGCGGGTCGCCCAGCCAGTCCTTCGCGAGACCATCGAGCCCGAATGCCTGCAGCGCGACGTTGAGCGGACCGAAATTCGGATCGTAGATCTGCTTGAACAGCACGCCGATCGCCACGCTCGACATGAGCAGCGGCAGGAAATAGAGAACCTTGAGCACGCGTGAGCCGCGGCCGGCCTTTTCCAGCAGCACGGCGAGCGCGAGCGCGATCGGCAACTGGATCACGATCGATGCCACAGCGAGAATGACGTTGTTCCTGAGCGATTGCCAGAACACCGTGTCGTGGGCAAGCCGCGCCCAGTTCGTGAGCCCGACATAACGGGCAGTGTTGCCGAGGCCATTCCAGTCGAGCAGCGACAGCCGCAGACTGGAGATGAGCGGATAGAGCAGGAACACGGCCAGCAGCAGCAGCGACGGCGCAAGAAACGCAACCGTGACGAGCGTCTGCGACGAGAACCTCAGCCTGCGTTCGGGTGTGGCGGAAAGTGCGATATTCACGAGCTTTGATGCCGGCCGGCACCTCGCGGCGCCGGCCGGACTTTTCGTTAGGACTGGAGATTAACTGCCTTTCTTCGAAGCGGCTTCCATTTGCTGCGCGGCTGCTTCAGGCGTCAGCGAGAGGCCGAACAGCTCCTGCGTCGTGTCCTTGTGCAGTTCGCCCAGCGCCGGCGGCAGTGCCTGGTCGTACCAGAGCTGCACGCTCGGAGCGGCGGCAATCATCTTCTGCAGACGCTGCGTGAACGGATCGT
>DATBXG010000450.1:0-13011 GCA_036514415.1 Paraburkholderia sp. | reverse complement strand
CCGAGCCGTAAGGTGCCGCGCTCACCGCGCCGATGCCGTGATCGTCGCGCTTGTAGCCGCTCGAAAGCTGGTTCGGCAGGAACTTCGCCAGATGCGCGCCGACCGCGACCGGACCGACGCCCGGTCCGCCGCCGCCGTGCGGAATGCAGAAGGTCTTGTGCAGGTTCAGGTGCGAGACGTCGCCGCCGAACTGGCCCGGTGCGGCGAGGCCGACCATCGCGTTCATGTTCGCGCCGTCGACATAAACCTGGCCGCCGTGCCCGTGCACGATCTCGCAGACTTCCCGGACGTTTTCTTCGAACACGCCGTGCGTGGACGGGTACGTGATCATGATCGCCGCGAGCTTCGCCGCGTGCTGTTCGGCCTTGGCCTTGAGGTCGGCGAGATCGATGTTGCCTTGTGCGTCGCACGCCACGACCACGACCTGCATGCCGGCCATTTGCGCCGATGCGGGGTTCGTGCCGTGCGCCGAAGCGGGGATCAGGCAGACGTTGCGATCGGCTTCGCCGCGCGAGGCGTGGTACGCGTGGATGATGAGCAGGCCCGCGTACTCGCCCTGCGAGCCCGCGTTCGGCTGCAGCGAGACGGCGGCGTAACCGGTTGCGGCGACGAGCATCTGCTCGAGCTGATCGACCATCTCGCGGTAGCCGACGGTCTGCTCGGCGGGCGCGAACGGGTGGATGCGGCCGAACTCGGGCCACGTGACCGGCAGCATTTCCGAGGTCGCGTTCAGCTTCATCGTGCACGAGCCGAGCGGGATCATCGAGCGGTCGAGCGCGAGGTCCTTGTCGGAGAGGCTGCGCAGGTAGCGCAGCATTTCCGTTTCCGAGTGGTGACGGTTGAAAACCGGATGCGTGAGATATGCGCTGTCGCGCACGAGCGCGGCCGGGAACGAGGCCGTGGCGCTCGCAGTGAGTTCGGCATCGAGCTTGTCGAGCGAAGGCGCTTCGCCCGCGAAGGCGCCTTGCGCGAACACGGCGAGCAGATCGGCGAGATCGGCGCGCGTGGTGGTTTCGTCGACGGACACGCCCACGCGCGTCTCGCTCACGTGGCGCAGGTTCATGCCGCGCGCGAGCGCGGCGTCGTGCAGCGCCTGGGTGCGCGGGCCGGCTTCGAACGTGAGCGTGTCGAAGAACGACTCGTTGACGAGCGTGTAGCCCAGTTGCTTCGCACCCGCGGCGAGGATCGCGGCGACGCGGTTCACTCGTTGAGCGATGCGCTTCAGGCCTTGCGGGCCGTGGTAGACGGCGTACATGCTCGCCATGATCGCGAGCAGCGCCTGCGCCGTGCAGACGTTCGAGGTGGCCTTCTCGCGGCGGATGTGCTGTTCGCGCGTTTGCAGCGCGAGGCGCAGCGCCGGGTTGCCTTGCGCGTCGACGGTCACGCCGACGAGACGCCCCGGCATCTGGCGCTTGAATTCGTCCTTCACCGCGAGATACGCGGCGTGCGGGCCGCCGAAGCCCATCGGCACGCCGAAACGCTGCGAATTGCCCACGGCCACGTCTGCGCCCCATTCGCCCGGGGGCGTGAGCATGGTGAGCGCGAGCAGGTCGGCGGCGGCGATCACCGCGCCGCCGGCTGCATGGACGGCTTGCGCGAGCGCGCGATAGTCGCGCACGTCGCCGTTTACGCCCGGATATTGCAGCAGCACGCCAAACGCGCCTGCATGTGCCGCTTCAGCGGCCGGACCGACCTTCACCTCGATGCCGATCGGCTTCGCGCGCGTCTTCACGACTTCGATGGTCTGCGCCAGCACGTCATCGGCGACGAAGAACACGTTCGACTTCGACTTGCCCACGCGCTGCACGAGCGTCATGGCTTCGGCGGCGGCGGTGGCCTCGTCGAGCAGCGACGCGTTCGAGATCGCGAGGCCCGTCAGGTCGGTGATCATTTGCTGGAAGTTCAGGAGGGCTTCGAGGCGGCCCTGCGAGATTTCCGGCTGGTACGGCGTGTACGCGGTGTACCACGCCGGATTTTCGAGCACGTTGCGCAGGATGACGGCCGGCGTGTGCGTGTCGTAGTAGCCCTGCCCGATGTACGAGCGGAACACCTGGTTCTTGTCCGCGAGCCCGCGCAGCGCGGCGAGTGCCTCGGCTTCGGTGCGCGGCTGCGAGAACGGCCCGAGCGGCAGCGTCTCGTTGCGGCGGATCTTCGCCGGAATCACCGCATCGATCAGCGCGGCGCGCGAGGCGAAGCCGAGCGTGTCGAGCATCGCCTGCTGGTCGGCCGTGTCGGGGCCGATATGGCGGGCGGCGAAAGCGTCGTGCGCTTCGAGCGCAGCAAGCGAGAGCGGGGAGTTCATCAGACGATCCGGGTGTTCGAGCTTCATAGGGGTTCCTGCGGGCGCGGGCGACACTGGGCCAGGCGTGCCGCCGCGCCGGTGCGGTTACAAAGGTTAAGCGCCAATGGCCTTTTCGTAGGCGGCGGCGTCGATCAGCGAATCGAGCTTGGCGTCGGCCGCGGGCTTGATTTTGAAGAGCCACGATTCGTACGGCGCGCCGTTGACCTGGTCGGGCGTGTCGACGAGCGACGTGTTCGACTCGATGATCTCGCCGGCGACCGGCGCGTAGATGTCCGAGGCGGCCTTGACCGACTCGATCACGGCGACGGCGTCGCCGGCGCCGACCGCGCGGCCCGCGTCAGGCAGCTCGAGGAAGACGATGTCGCCGAGCGCTTCCTGCGCGTGGTCGGTAATGCCGACGGTCAGCGTGCCGTCGGCTTCGGTGCGGATCCACTCGTGCGATTCGGTGTATTTCAGATCGGCCGGGATGCTCATGGGTTGCTCCAGTGCGTGGTTCGGCGAATTTTCGTTCGCTTGTTGCTTGAAAAAGGGGAGGGCGTGCGCGGCTGAAATCCTTGCGGATCAGGCGACGAGCACCTTGCCGTTGCGCACGAACGGCAGTTTTACCACGCTTGCGGGAAGCGCTTTGTCACGGATCTGCACCTGCACGACATCGCCCGGCTGCACGCCCTGGGGCACGCGTGCGAAGGCGATGGATTCCTGCATGGTCGGCGAGAACGTGCCGCTCGTGATCTCGCCCTCGCCGTGCGGCGTGAGCACCTTCTGGTGCGCGCGCAGCACGCCGCCCGCCTTGCCGTTTTCCTTCTGCAGGATCAGGCCGACGAAGGCCATGCGCGAGCCGTTCGCCTCCAGCGCCGGGCGGCCGACGAAGTCGCGCGGCTCCTTCATGTCGACGGTCCACGCGAGGCCCGCGTCGAGCGGCGAGACGGCGTCGTCCATGTCCTGGCCGTAGAGGTTCATGCCCGCTTCGAGGCGCAGCGTGTCGCGCGCGCCGAGGCCGCAGGGCTTCACGCCCTGGTGCTGCAGGGCGTCCCAGAACTCGCACACGGCGGCGGCGGGCAGCACGACTTCGAAGCCGTCTTCGCCCGTGTAGCCCGTGCGCGCGATCATCAGCTCGCCGAACGGCGTTGCCTCGATCTGCGCGGCGTTGAAGGGTTTGAGAACTTCCGTGGCGCTGCGCGAGGAGGGCGCGACCTGCCAGACCTTTGCGCGTGCGTTCGGGCCCTGCACGGCGACGATCGCGAGATCGCGGCGCGGCGTGATGGCGAGGTCGAAACCGCCTTCGGCATTGAGCTTCTCGAACCAGGCGATGTCTTTTTCGGCGGTACCGGCGTTCACGACGGTGCGGAACTGGTCGTCGGCGAAGTAGTAGACGATCAGGTCGTCGATCACGCCGCCTTCGGGGTTCAGCATGCAGGAGTAGAGCGCCTTGCCCGGCGTACTGAGCCTGGCGACGTTGTTGGCGAGCGCGCGGGAGAAGAATTCGCGTGCCTTCGGGCCCGAAAAGTCGACGACGCACATGTGCGAGACGTCGAACATGCCGGCGTCGGTGCGCACGGCGCGATGCTCATCGATCTGCGAGCCGTAGTTGACGGGCATGTCCCAGCCGCCGAAGTCGACCATGCGGGCGTTGAGCGCGCGGTGCGTGTCGTTCAGCGGGGTGCGTTTGAGTTCGGTCATGGGGCCTCAGGCAGTCACGATAAATCGCGCGAAAACGAAAAAGGCCATGCAGGAAGCGCCACAGGCACGATGCCCATGGTCGGTTCCTGCATGGCCCCTCTGTCCTCGGTACCTGAGAGATTGCGCCCTTCATTGCGGCGCGCGCCCCTTCGGTGGGCAGCCTGAACGCGTGGCGGTTACGTTGCCGCCGCCGCCCGTTCTACTGCCGCTCTCCAGAGTTGCGGACCTTCGTGCTGCTTCGTCTGCTTCGCGCAAAAAGCGCAACAGCGGCGAATCAGCGGTCCGGCGCGCACGGTCCTTTTGCCTGAGAGTTTGTGGGTTGCCCCTTCGGCGGCGCCGGTTGCACTAGTCAAGGCAAACGGCGCGCTCTCCCGGCGCGCGCAGCGATTGTGCGCGACGCCTCGGGGCTATGTCAATGCGGAAAAATTCGGCGCGCGGCGCGGGGAAACCGCTGGAAGGTCTGCCGGGTATTGGCTTGTGCGGATCGGCAGCGCGACTTGCACGGCGTTGGCGAAAAACGGGGCGGGTTGGGTGGCGACGCACGAGCCGCGAGCGCACGGCCCGTGCCCGTGCCCGTGCCCGTGCGTAGCGGGTCGATGCGAGGCAAATGCGTGGCGCTTATTCGCCGATGGCGCGAGCGGCAGTGTCGAGCTCCTCATTCAGCACATGCTGCTCGTCGGGGGAGATGCCGCCGCCGTGCTGCGCCGCCATGTCGTGCGCTTCGCCGCGGATCGTGTCGAGGCGGTGATGCAGCGCGGCACCCTGGGGCGGCGGATAGTAGCCCTGATTGACGCGCATGTCGATGCGGCGGCCCAGGTTGTCGATGCGGCCGTCGACCTGATGCAGGCGGTCGACGGCGACCTCGTGCGGATTGGGGCCAGGCGGCGGGCCAGCGGGACGCTGCGGCGCGGGCCGGCTGATCACGCACGCAGCGAGGGTCGAAACGAGCGCGCCGGCGGCGATGAAGCGTAGAGCGTGGGTGTAGCGGGTCATTCAGACTCTCCTTTTGTCGTTCCTGCTCTTTTTATGTGCTGCATGTCGGCAAACGTCCCGTGAACACCGCACGATGACCCTCCGGCAGCGAGCCGTTGTAACCATTTGTACGGACCTTTCGGCGGCGTCGGCCGATTGCAAGGTCGGGCGCACGCGAAAACGCGCGGGCGCGCCGGTCCCTCAACCCGGCGCCTCGACCCGCGCAGCGGCACTCAGGACTGGCGCACGAACGGCAGCGTGCGGCCTTCTTTCGCGCTTTGCATCGCGAGTTCGATGAGCGTCATGACGTCGATGGCGTCCTGCGGACTCACCGGGAACGCCTTGCCTTCGCGAATCGCAGCGGCGAGCGCGCGGTACAGATCCGCGTAGTTGCCGGCCGCGTTGGGCACTTCGAGATCGGCTTCCTGGCCGTCGTCGCGCAGCACGTGCAGGCGGCCCGCCTCGTTGCCCGCGCCGAACCCGGGCTGCCCCGGGCGCAGCCCGTCCTTGAGCTGATCTTCCTGGGTGTCGAGGCCGTTCTTCAGATAGCTGCCGCGCGTGCCGTGAATCGCAAAACGCGGCGCGTACGCGGCGAGCGCGCTGGCGTGCAGCACGGCGTCGTGGTGCGGGTAGCGCAGCACGAGGTGCGCGTAGTCCGGCGCGCTCGCGTTCTCCCGGCGCGTGTGGACGAACGCGGTGATCGATTCGGGCGCGCCGAAGAGCGCGAGCGTCTGGTCGATCAGATGCGGCCCGAGATCGTAGAGCAGGCCGCCGCCGCGCGTGGCGTCCTCGCGCCAGCGCTGCTTCACCTGTGGGCGGAAGCGGTCGAAGTGTGACTCGTAGTGCGTGACGCGCCCGAACTCACCGCCCGCGAGCAGCGCGCGCACGGTGAGGAAATCGCCGTCCCAGCGGCGGTTGTGGAACGGCGCGAACACGAGGCCGCGCTGCTGCGCGATGGCCGCGAGCGTGCGCGCTTCCTCGGCGGTGAGCGTGACCGGCTTGTCGACGAGCACATGTTTGCCGCGCTCGAGCGTGCGGCGCGCGAGATCGTAGTGCGTGTCGTTGGGCGTGGCGATCACGATGCACTCGATCGCGTCGATCGAGAGCAGGGCGTCCAGGTCGGGGACGATCGCGGCGTCGGGGTAGTCGGCCTGGGCGCGCTCGCCCTGACTCGTCGCGATGGCGGCAAGCTGCGCCGCGCCGCTATGGGCGATCACGGGGGCGTGGAAGGTCTGGCCGGCGAAGCCGTAGCCCATCAGGCCGATTTGCAGCGGTGCGGTCTGCGTTGCAGTCATTTGGCGCTTCCTCTATTTCAGCGATGGAACCGGATGGAACCGCTGAACGAGCGGCGCGGCGCGAGCCGCGGCCGCGGGTGACGGGAGGGCGTTATTGTTGCACGGCCGATGGCGGGAGCGGGGCGAGGCGCGCGACCGATGAGCCGCGAAGCGTGGGAAAAGCGTGGGCACATCGGGGGCGAGATCGGGGGCGACATCGGCGCATCGCCGCGCCGTGTTAACATCGCACCTCCCGCGCGGGAGCCGAGATGTCCGCATGCCTCGCGCCGTGCGGTTTGCTGCGAGTCGGCGTTCTCAGCCGAAGCCGCAGCGCCACGAAAAATCCGCACGCGTCCCAGCCGTACCACCCGTTTTTCCAATCCAGCAACGATGTCCGCAGGCCTGAATCCCGCCCAAAGCGAAGCGGTGCGCTATCTCGACGGTCCCTGTCTCGTGCTCGCCGGCGCGGGCAGCGGCAAGACGCGCGTCATCACGCAGAAGATCGCGCACCTGATCGAAGCGAAAGGCTTCGAGCCGCGCCATATCGCGGCCGTCACCTTCACCAACAAGGCCGCCGCCGAAATGCGCGAGCGCGTGGGCAAGCTCCTCGAAGGCAAGACGCTCACCACGCCAGGCAAGGAAGGCCGCAAGGTGCCGACCAACCAGCTGACGGTCTGCACCTTCCACTCGCTGGGCGTGCAGATCCTGCGCCAGGAAGCCGAGCATCTCGGGCTCAAGCCCCAGTTCTCGATCATGGACTCCGACGACTGCTTCGCCATGATCCAGGAGCAAGTGGGTTCGACCGACAAGGGCTTCATCCGCAAGATCCAGTCGATCATCTCGCTCTGGAAGAACGGCCTCGTGATGCCGGAGCAGGCGCTCGCGACCGCCTCGAACGAGGACGAGCACCAGGCCGCCATCGTCTATCGCAACTACGTGGCGACGCTGCACGCCTACCAGGCCGTCGATTTCGACGACCTGATCCGCCTGCCGACCGAGCTGTTCGCGAAGAACGAGCCCGTGCGCGAGCGCTGGCAGAACAGGCTGCGCTATCTGCTGATCGACGAGTACCAGGACACCAACACCTGCCAGTACGAACTGCTCAAGCTGCTGGCGGGCCCGCGCGCCGCGTTCACGGCCGTGGGCGACGACGACCAGGCCATCTACGGCTGGCGCGGCGCCACGATCGAAAATCTCGCGCAGCTCGGCAAGGACTATCCGAAGCTGCACGTCATCAAGCTCGAGCAGAACTACCGCTCGACGGTGCGCATCCTCACGGCGGCGAACAACGTCATCGCGAACAACCCGAAGCTGTTCGAAAAGAAGCTGTGGTCCGAGCACGGCATGGGCGACACGATCACGGTCACGCCCTGCAACGACGAAGAGCACGAGGCCGAATCGGTCGTGTTCCGCCTCTCGGCGCACAAATTCGAGCGGCGCGCGCAGTTCCGCGACTACGCGATCCTGTATCGCGGCAACTTCCAGGCGCGCATCTTCGAACAGGTGCTGCGCCGCGAGCGCATTCCTTACGTGCTCTCGGGCGGCCAGTCGTTCTTCGACAAGGCCGAGATCAAGGACATCTGCGCGTACCTGCGCCTGATCGCCAACCACGACGACGATCCCGCGTTCATCCGCGCGATCACCACGCCGCGGCGCGGCGTGGGCAACACCACGCTCGAAGCGCTGGGCTCGTTCGCGGGGCAGGCGAAGGTGTCGCTGTTCGAGGCCGTGTACATGGGCGGGATCGAGGCGCGGCTTTCGGCGCGCCAGGTCGAGCCGATGCGCGTGTTCTGCGACTTCATGCAGCGCCTCGCGGAGCGCGCGCTAAAGGATCCGGCGACGGTCGTGCTCGACGATCTGATGGACGCGATTCACTACGAGGCCTATCTCTACGACGCCTTCGACGAGCGCCAGGCGCAGTCTAAGTGGCAGAACGTGCTCGAATTCCTGGAGTGGCTCAAGCGCAAAGGCACGAAGCCGGAGCAGGAGATTGGCGAAGAGAGCGAGGCGACCGGCTATGACAACGCCGACGGCCTCGCGGACACCGGCAAGAACCTGATGGGCCTCATTCAGACCGTTGCGCTGATGTCGATGCTCGAAGGCAAGGAAGAGGACCCGGACGCGGTTCGCCTTTCGACCGTGCACGCGTCGAAGGGGCTGGAGTATCCGCACGTGTTCCTGGTGGGCGTGGAAGAAGGGATCATGCCGCACCGCGGCGGCTCCGAGGACGACGTGATCGACGACGCGCGCATCGAGGAAGAGCGCCGCCTCATGTACGTGGCGATCACGCGGGCTCAGCGCAGCCTGCACCTGAACTGGTGCAAGAAGCGCAAGCGGGCGCGCGAGACGGTGGTGTGCGAGGCGTCGCGCTTCATCCCGGAGATGGGGCTGGACGACGCGCCGCCGCCCACGGCCGAGGAAGCGCCGATGACGCCGAAGGACCGGCTGGCGAGCCTCAAGGCGTTGTTGCAGAAGGGGTGATGCCCCTGTGCGCGGCGGGTGTTTGTCATTCTGGGATGAACCGCGCGGTAGATTGGACGACCTTATCTTGCTCCGCCACCCCATGAAGCATTCATTGCACTCGCCCTGGCGCCGCGCGCTTGAAACCTATATCGACGCGAAGGACAACACGAAGCCGGCGCGTATCCACGAAGCGTTCGCGCCAGATGCCGTCCTGACATTCTCTCTGGCGACGCCGAACATCGCGTTTCCCGCGCGCAGCGTCGGCGCCGAGGCGATCGCCAGGACGCTGGTCAGCGATTTTGGCGCGCGCTATTCGCGCTGCCGCACGTATTACCTTTGCGAAGCCGATGCACTGGTCGCGCGAGATCGCGTGATCGAGGCGCTGCCCTGGCTCGTCGTGATGCGCGAGGCGGCGGCGGGCGCGCTACGGATCGGCCACGGCACGTATCGCTGGACTTTCGATGCGAACGACCTCGCGCCGCGCGTTTCGCAGTTCCACATCCACATTGCCCGGATGGATGTCATCGACGATCCGGACGGCGCGCGGCTCGCGCGCTTGCAAGAGGGCTTGAGCTATCCGTGGCTCGCCCCCGGCGATCTGGCGGCGCGTTACGGTGCGCTTGCCGGGGAAGACCCGGGTTCGTTCGCCTTTGCCCGCGAATTTGCGCGTCCCGTGCGCTGACGCGCGTCGGTCCTGCCATCGACGGATGAAAAAATCCCCGCGCCGTATCGCTACGGGCGGGGATCGTTGCGCGTGCTGGCGCGTGTGACGGATTACTTCGCCGCGCTCACCATGTAATCGACGGCGGCCTTCACGTCGGCGTCGGGTGCGCTGGAACCGCCCTTGGGCGGCATCGCGCCCTTGCCGTGCAGCGCGTAGTTGTAGACCGTGTCCATCGGTTCCTTGAGGCGCGGCGCCCAGTCGGCCTTGTTGCCAAACTTCGGCGCGTTCAGCACGCCCGCCGCGTGACACGCCTGGCAGACCTGCTGATAGAGCGCTTTGCCGGGCTGCGAGGCGTTCGCGCTCTGCTCGCCGCCACCTGCCGCGGGTGCGGACGAAGCCTGCGGAATCGCGGCAATCGCCGCTGCGGCCGCCTGCGCCTGGGCGGCGTTCGCGTCGGCGCCCGCTGCGCCCGACGCCGGCGCTGCGGCAGCCGCGCCCGACGCCGCATTGGCTGCATTGGCCGCGCCCGGTGCGGGCCTGGGCGGATCCTGGAAGTTCGCGCCGCCGTGGTTCGCCATATAGGCGACGGCGAGGCCGATTTCGTAATCGCTGTAGTCGTCCGGGCTCGTGCCGCCGCGCGGGGGCATCGCGCCCTTGCCGGAGAGCGCCGTTTTCAGGAGCGTGTCGTAGCCCTGCGCGATGCGCGGCGCCCAGTCGCCCGCGTTGCCGAACTTCGGCGCGCCGGCCGCGCCCGCGGCGTGACACGCCGAGCACACGGCCTGGTACACCTGTTCGCCCGTCTTGAAGACATGCGGCGCATTTGCGTCGCGCACGTTGACCTGGGCGATCGGCGCGATGCGCGCGACGACCTGCTGGGTGGAAAGCTCGTCGGTGCCCGCGCCGGTGCGCGTCGTATTGTCGACGTAATAGACGAGCAAAATGATGATGACGATGGGGACGGCAAACCCGGCGATGACAGCGGCGATCAGCTGGCCGGGCGTTTTGATCGGGGCTCCGTGAGGTGCTTCGCTCATGCTTGTCTCGACTCCCGTTGGTTTTTTGGTGAGCGGTACAGCAGGACGGCAATGGCCATGCGGCGGATCAAACACCGACGATTATAGACGGAAGGGTTTGCGGCTGGTGGGCGCGCGGGGACGGAGTTCAGCGGGCGTTTACCCGGAGCGCGAGGGCTGGCGATGCGTCTTGTCGTGCCTCATGGCGATGCGGCCCCGAATAACCTGCGCGGTGGACGGTTTAACGGAAACCGGTTATTCTCTCGGTCTCTCTTCGGCACTGCCCTCCTCGTGTTCTTCGACCGATGGCCGTGCCTGCAAGTCAAGGCGCCCGTAGCTCAATGGATAGAGTACTGCCCTCCGAAGGCAGGGGTTGCTGGTTCGATCCCAGCCGGGCGCGCCAAGTCTGCCAGGAACCGACCACGGCCAACCCGGCGGCTCTACAACACCTCTCACGCGTTCCCTTTCGTTTCCCGGTCTCCTGTCTAGACGGAATCTGACACTCGAACTGCCTTTCTGCGCTGCCCAGAGGATTAACGCCCAAACGGGTGTCTGTTCCGTCAATTGGACTTGCCTGCGCACCGTTAACGTCTCGTCATCCATTCGTGCCGCTGCACAGCGCCCAGCGTGATACGCGGCATGGAGCAAGACCTCGCCGGCGGCGCATGCTTCGCCGGCTCATCGTCAACGGCAAAAGGCACAGGTCCGCATCAATGACCACAGTCAGCATCCTCATTCCGGCATACAAGGCGCAGTTTCTGCGGCGCGCGCTCGTCAGCGCGCAGGTCCAGACGTTCGGGGACATCGAGATTCTCGTGGGCGACGATACGCCCGACGCCAGGCTGGCCGACATCGTCCAGAGCATGGGCGATTCGCGCATCCGCTACTTTCATCACGGTTTTCAGAAAGGCACCCGCAACTCAGCCGCGCTCATGAAGCGCGCAAGCGGTCAGTACGTCAAATGGCTATTCGACGACGACGTTCTGATGCCGCAGTCCGTCGAGGTCCTGTACAAGGCGCTCGCCGCGCAGCCTCAGTCGGCGATGGCGTTTCACGGCCGTGTCGTGATCGATGAAAACGACCAGGTCAAAGGCGTTCATCGGCAGGTCGTAAACGACGGCGAGCAGGCGCTCGTTGCCCGTTCGTATCTGACGCGCGAGATGGTCGGCAAGATGGACAACTTCGTCGGCGAGCCGAGCAATACGATGTTCAATCGCGATCACGTCGACTTCGAAACGATGTTCGACTATCGCTCATGGAAGCTCGATTTCCTCGGCGACGTCGCGATGTTCCTGAATCTCTCCGAGCGTGCCCCGCTCGTCGCGGTCGGCGGATATCTGAGCGCATTCCGGCAGCATGGCGCGCAAAGTTCAAATGCGGCTAGCGCGAACTTCAGCGCGGGCTTGTTCGAATGGGAACTGATGGTGCGCGGCGAAGCAGCGAGCGGGCATCTGACCGCAGAGGCGCTCGCGGCCGCGCAGCGCAATCTCGCCGGTCTCTACGCGAGCCATCGCGAGCGGTTCCCGGAGTTGGGCGTGCTTCTCTCGACCCTCGGTGAGTTGACGCAGTTGCCGCAGCAGGAACTCTATACGTCGCCTCGCTATCTTTCCGCACTCAACGCTGCGCGCGACGCCGTGGCCGGACGTGTCGAGGCGCGCCGCAATGCGATGCTTGGCAAGGCCGCAGCGCCCTCCGGAAGGCCCGTGCCCGCGCCGGCCACCGTGCCGGTCGCGCGCCCGCCCGTGCAAGCAAGTCAGAACGCGCAGCAAGCGGCGCCGCATGCCGACCCGAAGACCGGCAAGTTTTGCGTCATTTGCGAGCGGCCGGTTGCCGGATGGCGGCCGCATGCGCTCGCGAATCACGAGCGCGAATTCATGCGACAGGTCGAATCGGTCGGTTCGACGCTCGTCAATTACGAATGCCCGAACTGCTTGTGCAACGATCGCGACCGGCACCTGTGGCTGTACATCGCTTACTCCGGGGCGCTCGACAACGCTTCGAGCAAGCGCATCCTGCATATCGCGCCGGAAATGCGCATTGAGCCGCGCATACGCGCGCTTTCGCCGCTCGATTACATCGCGGGCGACCTCCATCCTCGCGCACCGGGCCATCGCAAGATCAACGTCGAATCGCTCGAGTTTGCCGACGGTTACTTCGATTTGATCATCTGCAACCATGTGCTCGAGCACGTGAGCGACCCGTCGAAGGCGCTCGCGGAATTCAGCCGGTGTCTCGCGCCCAATGGACGCCTGATCGCACAAACGCCTTATTCGCCCGCGCTGCGCTGGACCTTCGAACTCAATCGGCCGGTGACGCCCGAGTTCGCCACGCGTTATTTCGGGCAGAACGATCACGTGCGGCTATTTGGCGCCGATATCGTCGACCAGTTCCGCAAAGCGGGTTTGAGTGGCGACCTGTATCCGCATGACGTCGTGCTCGGCGACATCAGTGCGGACGCCGTCGGGTGCAATCCGCGCGAGCCGTACTTCTTCTTCGCAAAGGGCGCGGTGCCCCCGCTGCGGCCGCGATCCGACGCCGCCGTTGCCTGATTGGCCGCTCGGCCGCTCCCCAAGGGGCGGCCCGTGGCCTTTCGATGAATTGACGGGCAATTTTGCGGCTGTTTGACCGATCGGCGTGGACCTG
>DATBXG010000449.1:0-5993 GCA_036514415.1 Paraburkholderia sp. | reverse complement strand
GCGGACTTCGTGACGCGCGGCATCCGCTGCAACGCGATTTGCCCGGGCACGGTGGCTTCGCCCTCGCTCGAAGAGCGCATCGCGACCCAGGCGGCGGCGCAGGGCACGAGCGTCGACGCGGCGCGCGCCGCGTTCGTCGCGCGCCAGCCGATGGGGCGCGTGGGCAAGCCCGAGGAGATCGCGGCCCTCGCGCTCTACCTCGCCTCGGACGAGTCGGGGTTCACGACCGGCCAGGCGCATGTGATCGACGGCGGATGGTCGAACTAGTTAGCCCCAAAATCCAGCCGGGCCAGCTGGGCCAACTGACCGACCGGAAGCAATCCAACGCAACGCATTCCCTGCGCACCTTTCGTACAGACACACAAGGAACACAGACGATGAAACTGCTTCGCTATGGCCCGAAAGGCCACGAAAAACCGGGCCTGCTCGACGCCGAGGGCCGCATTCGCGCGCTCTCGGGCAACGTGGTCGACATTGCGGGCGACGTGCTCTCGGAAGCCGGTCTTGCGCAACTGCGCTCGATCGATCCGGAAACGCTGCCGCTCGTCGAGGGCAATCCGCGCATCGGGCCCTGCGTGGGCCATATCGGCAAGATGGTGTGCATCGGCCTGAACTATGCCGACCACGCTGCCGAGTCGGGCATGCCGGTGCCGGGCGAGCCGGTCGTCTTCAACAAGTGGACGAGCGCGATCGTCGGCCCGAACGACGACATCGAAATTCCGCGCGGCTCGAAAAAGACCGACTGGGAAGTGGAGCTGGGCGTGGTGATCGGCAAGCACGCGAAGAACGTGAGCGAGGCCGACGCGCTCAACTACGTGGCAGGCTATTGCGTGGTCAACGACGTGTCCGAGCGCGAGTGGCAGATCGAGCGCGGCGGCCAGTGGGACAAGGGCAAGGGCTTCGACACCTTTGGCCCGACCGGCCCCTGGCTCGTCACGCGCGACGAAGTGCCCGACCCGCAGAACCTGGGCATGTGGCTCGAAGTGGACGGTCATCGCTACCAGAACGGCAGCACGCGCACGATGATCTTTTCGGTCGCGAAGCTCGTCTCGTATCTTTCGGCGTGCATGAGCCTGCAGCCGGGCGATGTGATCTCCACCGGCACGCCGCCGGGCGTGGGCATGGGTGTGAAACCGAACCCGGTGTTCCTGAAGGCAGGTCAGACGGTGCGTCTCGGCATCGAGGGCCTGGGCGAGCAGCAGCAGAAAACGCGCGCGGCCGAGTAAGCGCGCGGCGTGAAGCGCCACGCACAAACGCGCGAGGGAAGGCGGGGGACACCCGCCTCGCCTCGCGCGTTTCGTTTTGCGGCGCGGACGGTTCAGGGTATCTGGTCTTTCTCGTCCGGCGGCGGCCCGCTCTCCGCCATCCGGCTGACCGTCCCCTGCGCGAGCGCGACGAGCCGCTCATCGCCGTTTTCCATCACATACACGCTGCACTGGCAGGTCGCCTGGTAGCGCCCCGCGTGCACCACGCGCGCGCGCGCCATCAGCGTGCCCTTGAGCGCCGGCCGCAGATAGTTGATCTTGTATTCCGCCGTCACCACCCTTGGCCCCAGCGCGAGCGCGCCCGCGAAGGTGAGTGCGTTATCCGCGAGATAGCTGATCACCCCGCCGTGGACGAACCCATGCTGCTGCTTGAGTTCGTCGCGGACCGGCAGGCGCAGGGTGAGCTCGTCCGCCCCCACGTGCGTCAGTTCGGTGCCGAGCAGCATGCTGAACGGCTGCGCGTGCAGGGCGCCGCGCGCGCGATCCACAAGATCTGTCATCGTCGCATTCCCTGGGTCTATCCCCGAGTGGTTTCCTAACCACTCTAGGAAGCACGACGCGGCCGAGTCAAGGTGAATCGAACACCGCCCCCGCGCATTGTTGCGGAAAATAAGTAGAATGCGTGCTGGATCATTTCTGAAATGATCTGTTGCGCATTTTGGGGCGGTTTTTCACGGTTTATTCACGGTTTGGGGCTCAAAAACAACGTTTGCGCGGCCGTTAATGCAGTGCGGGCCCGGGCGATCACATGCTCGCGCCGCACTTATTCACTGCCATCGCAGGTGTCCAATTGTTCAGCAAGATCAAGGTCGCATCCGGCCTGTTGTGTGTCCTCGTCGCGTTCTGTGTACTGCAGCTCGTGACCGCAGGGCTTGGTTACTGGTCGCTCACGCGCACGCATGACGACGTGGCCGACCTCTCGAAAGTCGCATTGCGCCAGGCGAGCGCCGCCAACGTCATCACCCAGCAGTTGATGGACGCGCGCATCAACCTCTCGCGCGCGGGCACGCGCATGGTGCGAGGCGGCACCGTACCGACCGAAATGGTCAATCACGCGCGCGACCAGCTCGCCGCCGCCGACACCACGTTCGCGGCGCTCATGGAAGTGCCGCCGATCAACGACGACAACCGTGCGCGCGTCGCCGCGCTCGGGCAGCGCTACCAGGTGTACCGCAAGGCGCTCGGCGAGCTGATCGACGACCTCAACGGCAACAATCTGCAGGCCTTCCTCGACCAGCCGACGCAGTCGTACCAGGATGCCTATCTCGCGGAGTTGCACGCGTTCGCGCAGTTCAGCGCCGCGGCGAGCCGCGCCTCGCTCGATTCGATCGACTCGCGCCTCGCGCTCTTTCAGGGCGTGGGTCTCTTTACGCTGGTCCTGCTGATCGCACTCGCGACCGGCGTGCACGTCGCGCTGCGGCGCGGCGTGGTGGAGCCGCTGGAGGAGGCGGGCCGCCATTTCGACCGTATCGCGCACGGGCGTCTGAACGAGCGCGTGGCCGCGCGCGGCGAGAACGAGATCGGCCGGCTCTTCCACGGTCTTGCGCTGATGCAGTCGAGCCTCGCGCGCACGGTCCACACGGTGCGGGAGACGGCGGGCTCGATCCACGTGGGCGCCGACGAGATCGCCACCGGCAACGCCGATCTCTCGGCGCGCACCGAATCGCAGGCGGCGTCGCTGGAGCAAACGGCGGCGAGCATGGAGGAACTCACGGGCACCGTGCGCAACACGGCCGAGAACGCGCGCGAGGCGAACGCGCTGGCCGAGGCGGCGCTCGATGCGACCGCGCGCGGCGGCGCCGTGGTGGGCGAGGTGGTGGAGCGCATGCGCGGCATCGCGCAAAGCTCGGACAAGATCGCGGAGATCATCGGCGTGATCGACGGCATCGCGTTCCAGACCAACATTCTCGCGCTCAACGCGGCCGTGGAAGCCGCGCGTGCTGGCGAGCAGGGCCGCGGCTTCGCGGTCGTGGCGGGCGAAGTGCGCGGGCTCGCGCAGCGCAGCGCCCAGTCGGCCAAGGAGATCAAGACGCTCATCAGCGAGTCGGTTTCGCAGATTCGCGGCGGCTCGGAACTCGTGGAGCGCGCGGGCGACGCCATGCGCGACGTGTCGAACTCGATTTCGCGAGCCACGCAGATGATGGCGGGCATCAGCGCCTCGTCGCTCGAGCAGAGCACGGGCATTGATCAGGTCAATCAGGCCGTCTCGCAGATGGACCAGATGACCCAGCAGAACGCGGCGCTCGTCGAAGAGGCCGCGGCAGCGGCGGCTTCGCTGCACCAGCAGACGCGCCAGCTTTCGGAGGCCGTTGCCGCGTTCGAGATTTCGCCGGCCGTGCTGGCGGCCTGAGCGGCCGCTGGATTGGCTCGGTGAGCGGCACGGCGGCGGGCTTCGGCCCGCCCGCTTTGCCGTGCCCGCTTCGGCGTCCGGTGAGACTGCGCCTCAGACGCCCATGCCCTGATAAGCGGTCAAGAGGTGATAGGGCGTGGTGGACGGCATGTCCGCGCGCGCCACTTCGCCGTTTGCGCTGCGGCATTCGACCCAGCCCTGCGGCGTGAGAAAGCGCGGCGCGAAGCGCGCGATCTGCGGCGCGAGCGCCGCGTGCACCGCGGCGTCGCCGTGCGTGGCGAGCGCTCGCAGGTATTCCGTCTGTGCCCAGATGCGCTGCGTCGCATCGATCACCCGGCCGTGTTCGTCGAGCGCGGCCGCCACGGCGCCCGTTTCCGGGTCCACGCCGTGCTGTCGTGCGAATGCGAAGGCGCGCGTAAGCGCCTCGTCCAGACCCGACGCGCCCAGCCGCGCCCCCGCGCGCGAAGCCAGCCAGAACCATTCGAACTGATGTCCGGGCTCGAGGCGGTTATCCGCCGCGCCGAGCGGCAATTCGGCGACGCAGCCCGTGGGCTCGTGCAGGAAGCCTCGCGCAAGCGCCTCGACGAGACGCGTGATGGCCGTATCGAACGCGGTGTCGCCGGTCGCTTCGCTCGCGGCGAGCCACGCTTCGGTGAGGTGCATGAGCGGATTCTGCAGCGGCCCGCCGGCAACGCTCGCGAAGGACGCGTCCAGCGCCGCGTTGAGCAGGCCGTCGTGCGCGGCGAAGCGGTCGACGATCAGCGATGACGTTTCGCGCGCGAGGTCGAGCGCCTCGGCGGCGGCGAAGCGCTGGCCGTAGGCCGCGCTTGCGAACACCACGAAGGCGTGCGTGTAGAGGTCCTTCGTGGTGTCGAGCGGCGCGCCTTCGGCGTCGACGCTGTAGAACCATCCGCCGTGCGTCCGGTCCTGGAACGTGTGGCGCAGCGTTTCGAAGAGCGTTTGAGCGTGAGCAGCGTCGCCAGCCTGGGAGAAGACAAAGAGCTGGCGGGCGCACGCCATTGCGCGGTAGCGCGTGACGGGCAACGGCCTGGCGCCGGCCGCGTCGAGCGCCTCGTAGGGCAGGCGCAAGTCCGTATTGAAGCCCGGGCCGCGCCACAGCGGCAGGACGATGCGGTCGAAATGCTCGCGCAGGCCGGCTGCGCTGGTAGGTATGTTCATGGTGAGAGGGTGCGGCAGACCGCAAAACTACGAAAGTGCAATGCCGGCGATTGTACGCATTCGCGAAAGTGCGGGACATTTCCGCCTGCCCGAGGTGGAGGCGTTTCGCGACGACGGTGCGCAGGGGAAGGCGGTTTTTCACGGTCTGCGGGTTCTGGCCGGAAATATTCTGATGTTCTGACGCAAGCCGGGTAAGTCAGATGAGAGCGTCGGGCAGCGCGTTCGGGCATGCGACAATGGGCGTTCGAACCAGAACACGAGGATGTCGCGCAGCGGCTGTGACCGGCCGGCGCGCGACGCGAACCGCATCGCTGACCCATGGCAGATTACGCAGATACCGCATCCTTGAGCCCCTCGCGCCCCGAGCGCAGCGCGCCTTCGAAGCAGAACGCATCGTCTCCTTCGTTCGACTCTCCCGAACTCCCCGTCGCCTTCGACTCCACCGATCCGCATACGCTTGCGGGCGCGCCCTTGCACGACGAGGGTATGCCGGCGCCTGGCGATGCGGATGGCGGCTTGCGCCAGGCAACGCTGAGCGGCTTCGAGACGCCCGAGCCCGCTCAAGCGGCTGCGGCGGCTGGCGAAGAGGCGAGTGTTGCTGGTGCCGCTACAGCCGCTGGCGCCATTGCAGGCGCAACGACTGCGCGCCGCGCGCCGCGGGCCAAACGCGCCGTTGCTGCGGCCGTGGCCGAAGTGGCGCGGCAGGAGGCGCCGGCTGCATTCGGCGCGCCGGACGAGAGCGCCAGCGCATTTGCTGGCGCCGCTTTCACGAAGACGGTACTGCAGGCGCGCCCGGCCGAGGCTGCGACGGCCGGCGACGCAGACCGCGTCGAACCCTTGGGCTTCGCACCCGAAGCCGCGGAGCCGGAAGCGCTGGCGCAGCGCCTCGACGCGCTTCAGGGCGCGCTCGCCGAGCAGCGCTACATGGCCACCGCGTCTTCGCGGCAGCTCAAATGGGTGCTCGCTGCCGCAACGGCTGCGGTGCTTGCGTCGGTGGGTTTTGGTGTCGCGCAATCGGTGCGGTTCGACAGCTTCACCAACGAGTCCCGCGCGGAGCAGGCGCGCCTCGAGGCATTCATCCTGAAGCAGCAGTCCATGCTCGACGACCTGACGCAGCGCCTCGCGACGCCGCCGCCCGCCCCGGCCCCCGTCGCCGATGCGCCAGTGGCGCCTGCGGCCCACGCTGCGGCCGCCCCGGC
>DATBXG010000448.1:0-8521 GCA_036514415.1 Paraburkholderia sp. | reverse complement strand
GTCGCCATGCAGCGGCGTCCGGCGCGTTTTGCCTCGAGCGCCGCGCGCCGCTCAACCGGCCATATCCAGCACGACGCGGCCTTCGATCGCGCCGCGCTCCATGCGCGCAAACACGTCGTTGATGTTTTCCAGCCTGTCGGTGGAGACGGTCGCCTTGACCTTGCCTTCCTCGGCGAACATCAGCGACTCTTCGAGGTCCAGACGCGTGCCGACGATCGAGCCGCGCACCGTCACGCCGCCCAGCACCATGTCGAAGATCGGCAGAGGAAAGTCGCCGGGCGGCAGGCCGTTGAGCGACACCGTGCCGCCCCGGCGCACCATGCCGAGCGCCTGCGAAAACGCAATCGGCGAAACCGCGGTGACCAGCACGCCATGCGCGCCGCCGATTTCCTTCTTCAGATACGCAGCGGGGTCGGTCGTTTTCGCGTTGACGGTCACGGTCGCGCCGAGACGTTTCGCGAGTTCGAGTTTCGTATCGTCGACATCGACTGCCGCGACATTGAGCCCCATTGCGCGCGCGTATTGCACGGCCATGTGACCAAGGCCGCCCACGCCGGAGATCACGACCCAGTTGCCGGGGCGCGTGTCGGTGACCTTCAGGCCCTTGTAGACCGTCACGCCGGCGCAAAGCACCGGTGCGATCTCGATGAAGTCGATCGACTTCGGCAGCCGGCCAACGTAGTTCGCATTGGCTTTCGCGTACTGCGCGAAGCCGCCGTTCACCGAATAGCCGGTGTTCTGCTGCTGCTCGCAAAGTGTTTCCCAACCGCCCAGGCAATGCTCGCAATGGCCGCAGGCGGAGTAGAGCCAGGGAATGCCTACGCGGTCGCCTTCCTTCACATGTGTGACGCCGGCGCCCACGCCCACGACGTAGCCCACGCCTTCGTGGCCAGGAATGAACGGCGGCTGCGGCTTGACGGGCCAGTCTCCATGCGCCGCATGCAGGTCCGTGTGGCACACGCCGCACGCTTCGATCTTCACGAGCAACTCGCCTGGACCCGGGGTTGGAACATCGACTTCCTCGAGGACGAGGGGTTTGCCGAACGCGCGGACTACTGCAGCCTGCATTGTCTTGCTCATCGTCGTGCTCCTGAATGGCGGCGCGCGGCCGGATGCGAAGCGCATCGCGGTGTCGCCGGGCGTCCGCGTCTGGCTTGCAAGTTTGAGGGAAAGGACTTGCGCGTGCGATGAGCGTGCGCAAGCGTTGATCAACTGAGGAAACAAAGGGGAAAAGTTTTCGAACGAATCTGCCGTTAATAGCGGGTGAGGGGTGGTAACAGTGCCGCTGCCCGAATTCAGTCAACCCGATGCAGAACGATTCCCTCTTCGATCGCGCAAGCGAGAGCCATTTCGCTGGCGACCTCTCGCGCGCGCGCCAGCTGTACGCGGAACTGCTTGCTGTCGATGCCACGCATGCGAGCGCGCTGTTTCGCCTCGGTGTCATCGGCTTGCAGGAAGGCGCGCCCGCCGATGCGATCAATTGGCTCGAGCGTGCGCTCGCCATCGAGCCCGGGCAGCGGCGCTACCGCGAAGCGCTAGGGCAGGCCTTTGCGATGGCCGGACGCCATGCCGAAGCGGCAGCGGTCTACCGCGGCCTGCTCGCGGAAGACGCTGCGTCTGCCGATCTCTGGTGCGGCCTCGGCGCGGCGTTGCAGGCGCACGGTGCGCTGGCGGAAGCCGCCGACGCGTGGCGAGCGGCGCTGCAGCCCGACCCGAACCGCGCCGACGTCTGGAACAACCTCGGCAATTGCCTTCGCCTGCTGGGCGAATCCGGCGAGGCCCAGGCGGCATATCGCCGCGCGCTCGCCGTTCAACCCGGCGACGTCAACGCGTTGACGAATCTCGGCACGTTGCTGCAGGAGCAGGGGCGCGACGAAGAGGCGCTCGGGCATTTGCGCGCGGCGTTGGCGGCGGCGCCGGACACGGCGGTCGCGATGATCAATGTGGGCGTGCTGCTGACCCGCCTGGGTCATCTGGACGAAGCACTGCCCTTGCTCGAACGCGCGGTCGTTCTCGAACCTCGCGCCGCGCATGCCGCCTACAACTACGGTGTCGCGCTTCAGGCGCGCGACCGCCTGCGCGACGCGCAAGCGCAATATCGACGTGCGCTCGCGCTCGACCCTGCGCTTGCGGAAGCGGCCAACAACCTGGGCAACGTCTACCGCGATCTCGGCGAGCATCGGGCCGCGCATGAAGCGTACGAAACGGCCGCTCGCGTTCGTCCCGGTTTCGTCGATCCGTACAACAACGCAGCGAACCTGATGCGCACGCGAGGCAGAATCGACGAGGCGCAGGCGCTGCTGCGCACGGCCCTCGACCTCGATCCGTCGCGCTCGGCCACGCTCAACAATCTCGGCAACGTGCTCAAGGACAGCGGGGACCTGGACGAAGGCATCGAGTGCTTTCGCCGGGCCGTCATGCGCGAGCCCGGCAACCTCATCGCGCACAGCAACCTCCTGTACGCCTTGTCGTTCCAGGCCGCCGATCCGCAGGTGATACTCGACGAGGCGAGACGTTGGTCTGCGCAGCATGAAGCGCCGTTGGGCACAGCTTGCCCGCGCGCGTATGTCGAACCCGCAGAAGGAAGGCGACTGCGCATCGGCTATGTATCGGCCGATTTTCGTGAGCATTGCCAGGCATTGTTCATGACGCCGCTGCTGGCGCATCATGACCGCACGCGCTTCGAGATTCATGCGTATTCGAGCGTCGTGAGGCCCGACGCGACTACCGCGCGTCTCGCCGCGCACGTCGAAAAGTGGCACGAGGTCCGCGGCTTGAGCGACGCGGCACTGGCGGACAAGATCCGCGCGGACGGCATCGATATCCTCGTCGATCTCACGATGCACATGTCCGATGGCCGGCCGTTGCTGTTCGCGCGCAAGCCTGCGCCGGTGCAGGTCGCCTGGCTCGCGTATCCCGGCACGACCGGGATCGCCGCGATCGACTGGCGGCTCACCGACCCCTGGCTCGACCCACCGGACCGCGACAGTCACTACACCGAGCGGTCGTGGCGCTTGCCGCACACGTTCTGGTGCTATGACTCACTTGCTTCGGAACCCGAAGTGAATGCACTGCCGGCGTCGAGTGCAGGCCACATCACGCTCGGCAGCCTGAACAATCCCTGCAAGCTCACGGATACGACGTTGCAGTTGTGGGCGCGCGTATTCGGCCGCCTGCCCACGGCGCGCCTCGTGCTCATGGCAGCCGAAGGCGACGCGCAGCGCCGTCTCGCGGAGCGCCTGGCGCGTGCCGGAATCGATCCGTCGCGCGTGCGCTTCCTGCCGTTCAGGCCGCGCGATGCTTATCTGCGCAGCTATCACGAGTTCGATCTTAGTCTCGACACGTTGCCGTACAACGGCCATACGACGTCGCTCGACGCGCTATGGATGGGTGTGCCCGTCGTCACGCGCGTCGGGCCGACGGTGGCGGGGCGCGCGGGCTTGAGCCAGCTCGCGAACCTTGGCCTCACCGAACTCGCCGCCGATTCCGACGACGCATTCGTGGAAGCGGCGGTGAGTCTCGCGACCGACCTGCCGCGCCTCGCGATGCTGCGCGCGACGCTGCGCGAGCGCATGGCGCAGTCGCCGCTCATGGACGGCGAGCGTTTCGCGCGCGGCGTCGAGGCGGCGTACGAAGGCATGTGGCGCGCAGCGTCGCAATAGCGATCTGGCGCGTAAATTTGCCAAATTCGGGACAGCGAGCGGCGTTGCGGCGCCCGACACGCCTCCAGCGTGCTGTATAAATATACAGTAGAATCTGAGCCTGACAGCCAGGGCCGCGCCGATCTTTCCGCGCGCCCCGCTGCAAGCTGCCGGGCCGCGCCGCCACTCGCGCGCCGCCCGGCCCCACGCGTGTGATCCAGCCGGAATGCCAGCGCAAGTGAGCGAAAACCGATCCATCCGAATCCGTGGTGCCCGCCAGCACAACCTCAAGAACCTCGACCTCGACCTCCACACCGGCGAAATGACGGTCGTCACCGGGCCTTCCGGCTCGGGCAAGTCGAGCCTCGTATTCGACACGCTCTACGCGGAAGGCCAGCGCCGTTACGTCGAAACCTTCAGCGCCTACGCGCGCCAGTTCCTCGACCGCATGGACCGGCCGCAGGTCGATCGCGTCGACGGCGTGCCGCCGGCCATCGCCATCGACCAGACCAATCCGGTGCGCAGTTCGCGCTCCACGGTCGGCACGATGACCGAGCTGAATGACCACCTGAAGCTGCTTTACGCGCGCGCCGCGAATCTGTTCGACCGTGTCACGGCGCAGCCCGTGCGGCACGACACGCCCGAGACGATTTACGCCGAGCTGATGGTGCGCACGGCCGCGGGTGATCCGCGTCTCGTGGTCACGTTCCCGGTCGAACTGCCCGACACGACCACCGAGGAGGAAGTCGCGCAATGGCTCTCCGCGAGCGGCTATACGCGCGTGCAGGCCCAGCGCGAGGTGAAGACGGCTGAAGGCACGCGCAAGCTGCTCGACGTGGTCGCCGACCGTTTCCGCATGCAGAACGTGGAGAAGAGCCGCGCGATCGAGGCGATCGAGGCCTCGCTCAAGCGCGGCAGCGGACGCGTGAACGTCTACGTGATGGCGGATGGCGATGGAGAAGCGCCGGGCGAGCCGCAGATCTGGCGATTCTCGACCGGCCTGCATTGCCCGGACAGCGATCTGCGCTACGCCGACCCGCAGCCCGCGATGTTCTCGTTCAATTCGGCCTACGGCGCCTGCGACGCGTGCCGCGGTTTTGGCCGCGTGATCGGCGTGGACTGGGGGCTCGTGATCCCCGACGAGCGCAAGACGCTGCGCGGCGGCGCGATCAAGCCGCTGCAAACGCCGGCGTGGAAAGAATGCCAGGACGACCTGATGCGTTATGCCGCCAAGGCGGGCATTCCGCGCGATACCGCATGGTCGGAGCTGACGCAGGCGCAGCGCGACTGGGTCATCAACGGCGCGCCGGACTGGAAGGGCAGCTGGCAAACGCAGTGGTACGGCGTGAAGCGCTTTTTCCAGTATCTGGAGTCGAAGGCCTACAAGATGCACATTCGCGTGCTGCTGTCCAAATACCGCAGCTACACGCCGTGCGAAACGTGCGGCGGCGCGCGCCTGAAAACCGAGTCCTTGCAGTGGCGTCTCGGCACGCGGGAGAACGCGGACGACGTGCTCGCGCCATCCGCGCGTTTCCTGCCGCATGGCGTGGACTGGACGCGCCCGCAGCTCGAAGCGCTGCCGGGCCTCACCGTGCACGACGTGATGCTGCTGCCGATCGAGCGCATCCGCCGCTTCTTCGACAATCTTTCGCTTTCCTCAGCATTGCTCGACGACGCGCTCAAGCTGCTGCTCGAGGAAGTGCGCACGCGCCTGAAGTATCTCTGCGACGTGGGCCTCGGCTACCTCACGCTCGACCGCCAGAGCCGCACGCTCTCGGGCGGCGAAGTGCAGCGCATCAACCTGACCACGGCGCTCGGCACCTCGCTCACGAAAACGCTGTTCGTGCTCGACGAGCCGAGCATCGGCCTGCATCCGCGCGACCTCAACCGTATCGTCGAAGCGATGCAGCGGCTGCGCGACGCGGGCAATACGCTCGTCGTGGTCGAGCACGATCCTTCGGTCATGCTGGCGTCCGATCGTCTCATCGACATGGGCCCCGGTCCCGGCGAGCGCGGCGGCACGATCGTCTACGACGGCACGCCCGACGACATCCGCTCCTCGGGCACCTTGACGGGCGAATACCTGGGCGGCCATCGCGCCGTCGCCGACGCCTCGCACTGGGCGCGCCGCGCCGTGGATGCATCCACGCCGAGCCTGCTGCTCGAAGGCGCGAGCGAGCACAACCTGCGCGACGTGACCGTGCAGATTCCGCTGCAGCGCCTCGTTTGCGTGACGGGCGTGTCGGGTTCGGGCAAGTCGACGCTCGTGCAGGACGTGCTTTATCCCGCGCTCGCGCGCCATCTGGGCAAGGCCACGGAAGCGCCGGGCACGTTCCGCAAGCTGAGCGGCGCGGAGCACATCAGCGACGCCGTGTTCGTCGACCAGTCGCCGATCGGCAAGACGGCGCGCTCGAATCCGGCGAGCTATGTCGGCGCGTTCGACGAGATCCGCAAGCTGTTCGCGAAGGCGACGCTCGCGAAGCAGCGCGGCTACACCGCGGGCATGTTCAGCTTCAATTCGGGCGAAGGGCGCTGCCCGACGTGCGGCGGCTCGGGCTTCGAGCACATCGAAATGCAGTTCCTGAGCGACGTGTACCTGCGCTGCACCGATTGCGACGGCAGCCGCTATCGCCCGGAAGTGCTCGAAGTGAAGATCGAGCGCGGCAGCCGCGCGCTTTCCGTGGCGGATGTGCTTGACCTCACGGTGAGCGAAGCGGTGCAGTGCTTCGTTGAGGATGCCGAAGTATTGCGCGTGCTGCAGCCTATCGTGGATGTGGGCCTCGAATACGTGAAGCTCGGCCAGCCGGTGCCGACGCTCTCGGGCGGCGAGGCGCAGCGTCTCAAGCTCGCGGGCTATCTCGCGGAAACCGCGCAGTCGCGCGGCAAGGAGGCGGGCGGCCGTCTCTTCATGTTCGACGAGCCGACCACGGGCCTGCATTTCGACGACATCGCCAAGCTGATGCGCGCGTTCGGCAAGCTGCTCGCGGGCGGTCATTCGCTGCTCGTGATCGAGCACAACCTCGACGTGATCCGCGCGGCCGACTGGCTGATCGACCTCGGCCCGGAAGGCGGCGACGCGGGCGGCGAAGTGGTGTGCGTCGGTACGCCCGAAGACGTGATCGCGTGTCCGCGCTCGCATACGGGCGCGGCGCTCGAGCGCTATGAAGCGGCGCTGGGCAGCGGCGTCGAACTGCTTGCCGAAGAAGAGGGTGTGGCGCTGCAAACCGCGTTGCGAGCCGCGCAGGCGCGCCGCGAAGTCCAGGGCGAGGACGTGGTGCGCATCGTGAACGCACGCGAGCACAACCTCAAGGCGCTCGACGTCGATATCCCGCACGGACGCTTCAACGTCATCACCGGCGTGTCGGGCTCGGGCAAGTCCACGCTCGCGTTCGACATCCTCTTTCACGAAGGCCAGCGGCGCTACCTCGAATCGCTCAATGCCTACGCGCGCTCCATCGTGCAGCCCGCGGGCCGCCCCGAAGTCGATGCCGTGTACGGCATTCCGCCGACCGTCGCGATCGAGCAGCGCCTGTCGCGCGGCGGACGCAAGAGCACGGTCGCCACGACCTCGGAGGTGTGGCACTTCCTGCGTCTGCTCTACGTGAAGCTTGGCGTGCAGCACTGCGTGCACGATGGCACGCCGGTCACGTCGCAAAGCGTCGATGCGATCGTTGCGCAGCTTCTGCGCGAGCATCGCGGCCAGCATGTCGGCCTGCTCGCGCCGCTCGTCGTCAATCGCAAGGGCGTGTACACCGATCTCGCGAAGTGGGCGAAGGCGCGCGGCAATACGCATCTGCGCGTGGATGGCGAATTCGTGAGCGTCGCGCCGTGGCCCAAGCTCGACCGCTTCCGCGAGCATACGATCGAGCTGCCCGTGGGCGATCTCGTGATCGAGCCTGAAAACGAGGCCCAATTGCGCGCGATGCTCGACGCAACGCTCGAAGCGGGCAAAGGCATTGTGCATCTGCTCGCGCCGCTCGACGGCCTCGATCATGCGCTCGGCAATGGCGGATCGACTTCGCGCATCGGCACCGTGAAAGTGCTGTCCACGCGGCGCGCGTGCCCGGTGTGCGGCACGAGCTATCCCGAACTCGATCCGCGCATGTTCTCGTACAACAGCAAGCATGGCTGGTGCACGACCTGCGTGGGCACGGGCCTCGCGCTCACGCGCGAGCAACGCGCCGCCTACGACGACACGATCGTCGCCGAAGACGGGCGCGGCCGTGAGCAAACCTTGCCTTCGGAAGAGCAGGAGCCCGAAGGCATGGTCGACGAGCCGTGCCACGATTGCGGCGGCACGCGCCTGAATCCGGTGGCGCGCGCCGTGACGTTCGACGCGCATCCGATCGTCGACGTCGCGCAGTGGACCGTGGCGGATACGAGGCGCTGGATCGACGCGCTAAAGCTCAACGGCCGCGACGCGCAGATCGCGCGCGACGTGGTGAGCGAAATCCGCAGCCGTCTGCAGTTCCTCGAGGAAGTCGGTCTCGGCTATCTGAGCCTCGATCGCGCCGCGCCGAGCCTTTCGGGTGGCGAGGCGCAGCGCATTCGTCTCGCCGCGCAACTGGGCAGCAATCTGCAGGGCGTGTGCTACGTCCTCGACGAACCGACCATCGGCCTGCATCCGCGCGACAACCAGATCCTGCTCGACGCGCTGCGCAGCCTCGGCGAGAAGGGCAATACGCTCGTCGTGGTCGAGCACGACGAGGACACGATCCGGCGCGCCGATCACATCATCGATATCGGACCGAGCGCGGGCAAGCGCGGCGGCCGCGTGGTCGCGCAGGGCAGCGTGGCGGATCTCGCGGCGCAGGCCGACTCGGTCACGGGCCGCTATCTCGCGCAGCCGATCCAGCACCCGCTGCAGCCGCGCCGGGAAG
>DATBXG010000447.1:0-13481 GCA_036514415.1 Paraburkholderia sp. | reverse complement strand
CGCCGCGTTGCCCTGGCTGCTCGTGGGCCTGCTGTCGAGCGGCGCGGTGCTGCTTGCGCGCCTGCCCGCCGCCTGGATTGCGCCGCAGTTTGCGCGCGTGACCCAGGGGCACGTGAATCTCGTCGATCCGGAAGGCTCGCTCTGGCACGGCTCCGCGACGCTGATGCTCGCCGCAGGCCGCGATGCGAGTGGCGCGACGCTGCTGCCGGGGCGCATAGTCTGGCGCACGGCGTTCTGGCCGCTCTTCATTGCGCGCGTGCGCATGGAGATGCTGCAGACCGAGGCGATGCCCGATGCCGTGACCGTCGAAGCGTCGCTGCGCGGCGCGAACGTGAGCGCGGGCATGATCACCGTGCCGGCCTCGCTGCTCGCGGGCCTCGGCGCCCCCTTCAACACGCTCGATCTGGGCGGCAACGTGCGGCTCGAGTGGAGCCCGTGGCGCACGTTCGGCACGAACGCGTTCGGGCGCCTGACCGTGTCGCTCGCGGACATGAGCTCGCGCGTTTCGCTCGTGAAGCCGCTCGGCTCGTATCAGGTGGTGCTGCAGGCGCAGGGGGTGGCGTCGACGCTCGATCTGTCGACACAGAAAGGACCGCTGATGCTCAACGGGCACGGCTCGTTTTCGCGCGCGTCGGCGTCGTTTCAAGGCACCGCTAGCGCGGCGCCGGATCAGCGCGACAACCTGGCGGGCCTCTTGAACCTGCTGGGCCGGCCGGTCTCGCCGGGAACCGTCGCGCTGACGTTCATGCGCTGACGTTCATGGTTTGAGCGCGCGCCCGCTCGAGCGGGCGCATACGCATGACTGCGGCGTTACTGCGGTTGCGCGCCAGCCGTGGCCGAAGCCGTCGCCGCCGGCGCGGAAGCCGCCGAAGCCACAGCAGGTGCGGTCACACTGCCGGTTTCGCGGTCCACCTGCGAGGCGTCCCAGCCGCCGCCCAGCGCCTTCACGAGCCCCACCGACGACACCATCCGCTGCCCGCCGATGCTCACGAGCTTCTGCTGCGCCGTGAAGGCCGTGGCCTGCGCGGAAAGCACATTCTGGAAATCGGTGGTGCCGGCCTTGTACTCGTTCGTCACGATCGCGAGCGCGTGTTGGGCCGAGTCCACGGCCTGCTGCTGCACGACGATCTCCTGCCCGAGAATGCGCTGCGAGGCGAGGTTGTCCTCCACGTCCTGGAACGCGGCCAGCACCGTTTGCCGGTAGGTGGCGACCTGCTGGTCGTAGGCGGCGCGCGCCGCTTCGGTCTGCGCCTTGCGCAGGCCAGCGTCGAAGATCGTGCCGGCGAGCGATGGCCCGAGCGTCCAGAAGCGCGAAGGCATCTGCAACAGCTGCGACATCACCGAGCTTTCGAAGCCGCCGCTCGCGGAAAGCGTGAGCGTCGGGAAGAACGCCGCGATGGCGACGCCGATCTGCTCGTTGGCAGACGCCGCCTTGCGCTCCGCCGAGGCGATGTCGGGCCGGCGCTCGAGCAGCGCCGATGGCATCGTGAGCGGCACGGTGGGCGGCGTGGCCGCCAGTGGCGAAGGCGGGATCGAGAACGTGGAGGCGGGCTGGCCGACCAGCACGGCGATCGCGTGCTCGTCCTGGGCGCGCGCGACGCCGTTGTCGATTGCGGAGGCCTGGGCGGACTGCAGCTGGGTTTGCGCCTGGATCACGTCGGCGCGGCCCGCCACACCCTGTGCGTACTGATTCTGCGTGAGCTGCAGCGACTTCTGGTAAGCGACGACCGTGTCGTCGAGCAGCTTTTGCTGCGCGTCGAGCGAGCGCAGCGCGAAGTAGGTCTGCGCGAGCGTTGCCTGGGCGGACAGACGCGCATTCGCGAGATCGGCGGCGGCGCCCTGCTGGCTCGCTTCCTGCGAGCTGACGGTGCGGCTCACCTTGCCCCAGAGGTCGGGCTCCCATGTGGCGTCGAGCCCCAGGTTGACGTTGTTCGTGATGGTGCCGCTCGACAGTCCGCCGCTCGAGCTGGACACGCGCGTGGGCGTGTACGAACGCGTGCCCGAGAACGTACCGCTGATCACAGGGAAGTACGCCGCGCGGGCTTCGCCGACGAGCGCGCGCGCCTGGCGGTAGGCGGCGGCAGATTGCGCGACCGTCTGGTTGCTGGTGTTGAGCTGGTCCATCAGCGCGTTGAGCTGCGCGTCGTCATAGATGAGCCACCAGGCGCCGCGGTCGGCGGTATCGGCGGGTTGCGCGACTTTCCAGCCCTCGGGCGCTTCCTTGTACGAAGCCGGTACGGCGGCGGCCGGCCGGTGATAGTCGGGGCCGACGGCGCAGCCGGTCAGCTGGAAGGTGAGCGCGGCGGCCGCGCACAGCAGCGCAAGCGTGGAAAGCGGCGCGGGCGCGCGGCGCGCCACGGACCCCGCGGACCCAATGGACGCAGCGGGGCGGACGAAACGGCAAGGCATGCAAGGATTCCTGTCGATGCAACCGGCGCCCGGTCAGGCGGCCGGGCGCGCACGGGGTTGTCGCGTTGCGGCGATGGTAGCGCACGCACTACGTGTTACGCGGAATCCGAAAGCTTACGCGTTGGAAGGGTTGATGGGTGTTACGCTGCGGCACGCGCAGGTTACGCGTCGTTACGGCGACGCCTGGGCGCACGGCAGGCGAGCTGTCCGCCGCCGCACACGGGCGCAGCCGCTGCGGCCGTCGCGACCGCAGGCGTAGCCGGCACGGGTTCGTTGCGTGTGCGTCGGCGCTGCGCCCACACCATGGCCACCACGGCGATCGAGCCGCCCGGCAGCGCAAACATGGCCGCATACAACGCGAGCTTGCGCCAGCGCGACGACGCGCCGGCCTTCGCGAATGCGAGACGGGCGGTGCCGGTGACAGAGCGGCCAAGGCCGCCAAGCGCGTTGATCAGATAAAGCATGGCGTGGTGAGCAAACGGGTGAACGTGAAGCGCGGTGAAGGTAGATGCCTGCAAGTGCTTGCCTGTCATAATATTGACTATGCAATCAAATCACAACATACTTTGCACCGCATCAACTGATCTGTTGTTTTTTCGCGCAGTGCAGCAATCAAGGCATTTGCGGCCCGCTTTTCGATTTATCTGCCTGAGCAGTAAAGTAACCGCTATAATTCGCCCGTTTTTCGAGATGCAGCAAAGCGAACTGCCATGAGCGACGGTCCTTCCGTTCAGGCCGGGATGGCCATCGAGCCAAGCCTCGGCTATTTCCTTTCGACCGCGCGCAACGTGCTGGCCGGGCGCATCGACCGTGCCGTCGCGCCGCTCGGGCTCACGTCCTCGCAAATCGGCGTGATCCTCCTGCTGTGGTTCGAGCGCGCAAACACGCCCAATGAGATGTCGCGGGCGCTCTCGTACGACACCGGCTCCATGACGCGCATGCTCGACCGGCTCGAGAAGAAGGGCTTTCTCGTGCGGCAGCGCAGCCAGTCGGACCGAAGGGTGGTGGAACTCGCGCTCACCGCGCAGGGCCGCGAAGCAGCGCAGCAACTCCCCGACCTGATCGCGGCGGTGATGGCCGAGCAGTTGCGAGGCTTCGCACCCGAAGAGGTCACGACGCTCGTCGGTTTGCTGCAGCGCTTCATTGCCAATGACGGCACGACCACGCCGCTCTGTGGGCCCGTGGAAGACGCCGGCATGAAGACGCAGCCGCCCGCGCCGGGAGATCTCGACTAAAGACGCAGGTGCATTGAAGGACATGACGCGGCAGCGCAGCACGTGCCGCACTTTGAACTAATTACTGTCTGGGCAGAAAGTGCACCGACACGTAACGGCAGGCCGTCGGTGCGCGCAGCCACCACGGACTGCCCGAACAAGGACACGGAACATGGACGCTTCCTCCACGGTGCCCGCGCGCGCCGAACCCGCACCGTTCTCCGGCGGCACGCTAGCGCTGCTCACAGTCGGCCTCGCGCTCGGCACCTTCATGGAGGTGCTGGACACCTCGATCGCGAACGTGGCCGTGCCGACCATCTCCGGCAACCTGGGCGTCGCGAACAGCGAAGGCACGTGGGTCATCTCGTCGTATTCGGTCGCGTCTGCGATCGCGGTGCCGCTCACCGGATGGCTCGCGCGCCGGGTGGGCGAAGTGCGCCTCTTCACGATTTCGGTGCTGCTTTTCACGATCGCATCGGCGGCTTGCGGTTTCGCTTCGAACTTCGAGACGCTCATCGCGTTCCGCCTCGTGCAAGGCCTCGTTTCCGGGCCGATGGTCCCGCTCTCGCAGACCATCCTCATGCGCTCCTACCCGCCCGCCAAACGCGGGCTCGCACTCGGACTCTGGGCGATGACGGTCATCGTCGCGCCGATCTTCGGACCGGTGATGGGCGGCTGGATCACCGACAACTACTCCTGGCCGTGGATCTTCTATATCAACGTGCCGATCGGTCTCTTCTCGGGCATCTGCGCGTACCTGCTGCTGCGTGGACGCGAGACGAAGACGACGAAGCAGCGCATCGACGCGGTGGGTCTCGCGTTGCTCGTGATCGGCGTGTCGTGCCTGCAGATGATGCTCGACTTCGGCAAGGACCGCGACTGGTTCAACTCGACGTTCATCGTCACGCTCGCCATCGTCGCGGTCGTGTCACTCGCGTTCATGCTCGTGTGGGAGGCGACCGAAAAGGAGCCCGTGGTCGACCTCTCGCTCTTTCGGGACCGCAACTTCGCGCTCGGCGCGATGATCATCTCGTTCGGCTTCATGGCGTTCTTCGGCTCGGTCGTGATCTTCCCGCTCTGGCTGCAGACCGTCATGGGCTACACGGCCGGGCTCGCGGGCCTCGCGACTGCGCCGGTCGGCTTGCTTGCGCTCGTGCTCTCACCGCTGATCGGGCGCAACATGCACAGGCTGGATCTGCGCATGGTCGCGAGCTTTGCCTTCATCGTGTTTGCGCTCGTGTCGATCTGGAACTCCACGTTCACGCTCGACGTGCCGTTCAATCACGTGATTCTGCCGCGTCTCGTGCAGGGCATCGGCGTGGCCTGCTTCTTCGTGCCGATGACGACCATCACGCTATCCAGCATTCCCGACGAGCGTCTGGCAAGTGCCGCCGGCCTCTCGAACTTTCTGCGCACGCTTTCGGGCGCGATCGGCACCGCGGTGAGCACGACTTTCTGGGAAGACGCCGCGATCTTTCACCACACCGTGCTTTCGGAATCGGTGAACCAGTATTCCCCGAACACGATCGCCTACAAAGACGCCCTCGCGAGTCTCGGCTTCGCCGGTCAGAGCCTGACCGCCAAGCTCAACGATGTCGTGACGACACAGGGCTACATGATGGCCACCAACGACTTCTTCCGCATTTCCGCCGCGGTGTTCCTCGTGCTGGCCGTGCTGGTATGGGTGACCAAGCCGAGAAAAGGCGCGGGACCGGCAATGGGTCATTGACGGTCCCGCGAACAGCAGCCTGCGTATGGCACAGGCTGCCGGGTGCTACGTCTGCGCGCGAGGGCGCGCGTTGCACAACTAGCGTTGCGTGACGCCGTTCGTTTGAATTTCGACGCGGCGGTTCTTCGCGCGGCCCTCGGGCGTGGCGTTCGACGCGACCGGATTCGCGAAGCCGTAACCGTGCACTTCGTATTGGCCTGCATGGAGGCCGTGCGACTGCAGATAGTTGCGCACGGTCTGCGCGCGGCGCAGCGAGAGGCGGTCGTTATAGGCCTTCGAGCCGACCGAGTCGGTATAGCCGCTGATGGCGACCGTGCCGATGTTCACGCTATCGCTGTCCTGAACGAACTGGTCGAGACTCTGCTTGCCGCCGGGCAGCAAATCGGCCTTGCCGGACGCGAAGTTCGCGTCCGCGTTCAGCGTGATCGTGCGCGGCTGCGTTGCGGGCGGAGGGGGCGGAGGCGGGGTTTGAGCGATCGGTGCCGGAGCCGGAGTTTGCGGCGTCTGGCAGATGAACGTGATTTCACGCGGATCGTCTTTCGGCTTGAAGCCCGAAGTGGCGAGATCCGTCGACGAGACGCGCAGCGGCGTCTTGTCGACGCAGACCTGCTTGACCTTGGCCATACAGGCCTTCGAGCTTTCCAGCAGGCCGAGACATTGCACGCGGTATGCCTGCGTGCCGTTCGAGAGCGTGACGACGTCGAGGTTGTAGGTGGGGCCCGAGGCGGTGGTGCAGCCGGCGGCGGCGACGATTACGGCAGCCGCGGCACTGGCGGACAGAAGTCGCAGTTTCATTGTCGATTCGAGTTGTTGATGAGGGAGGGACGGCCCGCATCACGCCGGCCGTAGCCAGCCCACGATACGGGCAGCCGCTTCCTTCCCTCAATCAGACAATGCCTAAACCGGCAATCGTTATGATTCGAAATCCGTAACGCCGAAGTGTGCTCTGGCCGCGAAACCGCAGCGGCCAGAGGTCGCGCTGGAGATCAATGCGCGCTGGAGGCCGGCTCCGCGACGGCCGCGCCGCTCACGCCAGCCGCGTCGCCGCCTGCGCCCGTGCTGCTGTCGCCGGGGATGGGCGCAGCGACGCCCGAGCGCACGTATTGCTTGAACGCCGCCCCTGCCGACCACGGGTTGGGTTTGCAGCCGAGCGAGCTGTCGCAGTGCGCCGCGAAGCCGATCGTGGCCGTGCCGTCGCTGTTGGCGGCCTTCGTGATTTCATAGGCGAGCAGTCGCCTGCCGCCGCCCGGGCCAGAGGTCTGGATGAGGGTGTCGGTCACGATCTGCACTTCGTACTTCGAATGGCTGCGCACCCAGTCCTGGGCGCGTTGCCACCAGAGATCGCATTCCGCCTTGTTCGAGCAGGTGAGCGGCGCGGTCGCGATCTGCATGACGTCGGGATTGACCTGCCCGCGCGGCGCGCAGGCCGCAGCCGTCGCGCACAGCAGGATCGCAAGGATTCGTTTCATCGCGTGGGTTCCTCCCAGAGTGAGCCGCGTGGCGCGCGGCCCGAGCGTTTTTTTGTGTTCACGGCTTCGTTCGCCGGGCGGCGTCGTCCGGCAACGCAGCGCCTGTCCTGGTTGGACCGCATTTGCACGCTGGTGTTGCGAGCAAACGCAGTGCCCGGGGCGAGCTGGATGGGATGAGTGCGCCGCGCGGAACGCGCCGGTGCACCGGCGCGCCGCTCAGACGCTGAAGCGATTGAGCGTATAGGCGCGATACGCGGCCACGAAAGCGTCGAACGAGCCGACTTCGTCGCGTTCGAGCTGCGCCTGCTCCGCGAGCGATTCCCGCGCAAGCGTTTCGAACTCGGCCGCGGTCGCGGCGTCGAGCGGACGCGCGAGGAAATGCGCGGCGTGGCGCTCGCTTTGGGCGAGTGCAAATTGCAGGAAGGACTGCTTGCCATCGCGCATGGTTTGCAGCACGCGCGCCGATGGCGTGAGCGAGGGATCGGCAAGCTTCGCGCGTTGCGCCGCGACCGAGCGCGTATGCTCGTCGCCGCCGTGCGCCGCGTCGAGCACGGCCGCCGCGTGGCCGATCTTCTCGAACAGCGCTTCGGCCCATGCCTGCATCGGCACGTCCCTGCCGTCGCGCTTGAGCGCGAGGCCGGGGCGGCGCCCTTCTTTCGTCACCAGGCCGAAGTTCTCGTTCGATTCGGCGTAGGCGTCGGCGGGCAGGAAAGGGCTGTCGTCGAACGCGCACGCCAGCAGGTAGGCATCGAGAAAACGCGCCGTTTCGAGCGAGATGCCGGTGGGCTCGAACGGGTCGATGTCCATGCAGCGCACCTCGACGTACTGCACGCCGCGCGCGGCGAGCGCATGCAGCGGCCGCTCGCCCGGATGCGTCACGCGCTTGGGGCGTATCGTCGAGTAGAACTCGTTTTCGATCTGCAGCACGTTCGTGTTGATCTGCACCCACTCGCCGTCGCGATGCGTGCCGATCGCCTCATACGGCGGATACGGCTGGCTCACCGCCTGCGCAAGCGCGTCGAGATAGCCGGCCAGCGTGTCGTAGTCGGCACGCAATGCGGACTGGCCCGTCGTGTTCGAGTAGCCGAGATCGCTCATGCGCAGGCTGGTCGCGTACGGCAGATAGAGCGTGTCGGCGTCGAACGCTTCGAGCTTGTGCTCGCGGCCGCGCAGGAAGCGCGCATCGAGCGCGGGCGAGGCACCGAACAGGTACATCAGCAGCCAGCTCGTGCGGCGGAAATTGCGAATCAGCGCGAGGTAGCGCTCCGACTGGTAATCGGTGAGCGAGGCCGTGGACTGATGATGCGCATGAAGCACGCGCCACACGTCTTCGCTCAGCGAATAGTTGTAGTGGATGCCGGCAATGCACTGCATCGTGCGCCCGTAGCGCAGCGCGAGCCCCATGCGATACACGTACTTGAGGCGCCCGATGTTCGAGCTGCCATAGCGCGCGATGGGGATGCCGTCGTCGGTGTCGGGCAGGAGGCCCGGCATCGATTCGTTCCAGAGCAGCTCGCCGTCGCGCGCGAGGACCGCATGGACGTAGCGATGCAGCTCGTCGAGCCTTTCGAGCGTGATCGACGGATCGGGCTCGGCGGGCGTGATGATCTCGATCAGCGCTTCCGAATAGTCGGTCGTGAGCGACGGATGCGTGAGCGCCGAACCGAGCGCCGCCGCGTGCGGCGTCATGGCGAGACGGCCGTCGCGTGTGACGCGCAGGCTCTCCTTCTCGATCCCGCGCAGACCGCGCGTGAGCGCGCCGCGATGTGGCCCGTCGCCCAGCACGGAAAGGCGCTGCGCGAGAACGTCGTTCGTGCGTGTAGAGGTCGTGTCTGACATTGAGGCAAGTCGGGCTCGGGCCGGCGGCGTGGTGCTGCGAGCGCTCGCCGGCCGGGATTCTTTTCGGTAGCGGGCACTTTAACATCTCGCCGAAAGACCTGCTTGGGCCTGCTTCTGCCCTGGCTCGGGCGGAATTTCGCCCGGCCGGCGCGCGCTGTGAGCGGCGGCGATGGCCGCCCGGCACGCCTCGCGTTGCCCTACCCGCCGCGCGCCGCGCCCGCGCGATCGGCGATTTCATTCCACAAATGCATGGCCGCGTATGCGCGCCAGGGGCGCCATGCGTCGGTGCGCGTGCGCTGTTGCGTCGCGCGCACGAGCGCCGGGTCGCGCGCCGCGATGGCCTGCATGAGCACGAGGTCCGTGGCGGGCCAGGCGTTCGCGTCGCGCCAGGCGCGCATCGCGACATATTCGACGGTCCACGGGCCGATGCCCGGCAACGCGAGCAGCGCGGCGCGCATCGCGTCGAGGTCGGCGGGTGCTGGCGCGATAAGGTCGATTTGTCTGCTTTGACGTTTGACGCGCGGCTTCTGTTGTTCCGCCTGTGCGTAGTCGCGTTCGATGATCACCGCGCCGCTCGCCACCGCCTGCGCGAAGCCCTGCAACGCGGCGACGCGCTTGCCCGGCATGCCGATGCCCGCGAGATCGGCGGCGGCGAGCGCGGCGGGCGTGGGAAAGCGCCAAGCGGTGCGCGCGTGCGCATGGCCGTCGATGCGCTTGCCCACGCGCTCGACCAGGCGCCCGATGATCGTCGTCGCCGCCTTCACGCTGACCTGCTGGCCGACGATCGCGCGCACCACGAGCTCGAAGCCCGACCATGCGCCGGGCACACGCAGCCCGGGCACGGCCGCAACGAGCGGCGCGAGCCACGGGTCGGTGCGCAAATGCGCGGCGATCATGGCGGGATCGGCGTGCAGGTCGAACATGCGCGAGAGCGGCGCGGCGAGCGCCGCCGCGTAAGCGCGCACGGGCCCGTCGATCTGCACGACGAGGCAATGCTTGCGCGCATGACGGCGCACGGCGAGCGTGCCGCTCTCACCGTTGAAGTCGATCGCGCGCAGCCACGCGCCCTCCTCGACGGCCTCGACGCCCGGAGTTGCCCGGCCGCTGAAGAAGCGCAGCACCCGCGGCCAGTCGTAGGGCGCACGAAACGGCAGTTCGAGCGTGGCGCTTTGCGTCTGCGCCTCGGCTTGTGCTTCGGATTGCGGGGCGATGGCGCTCAAGCGGCAGTCTCCGGCGTGTTGGCGCGCTTCGTGGTCGAACGGCCGCCCTTCATGTCTTTCGCGCGCATTGCGCCTTTCGCGCCTTGCTGGTCGCGCGCTGCGCGGCCGCTCGCCTGCGGCGCGCCGGCGCGGATCTCCGCCGCGCGTGCCTCCGCGTCGATGAGCGCCGCCTTGCGCTCGAGCCCCCAGCGGTAGCCTGCGAGGGACCCGCCCTTTTGCACGACGCGATGGCACGGAATCGCCAGCGCCACCGGGTTCGACGCACACGCGCTCGCCACGGCCCGCACCGCGCGCGGTGCGCCGAGCGTTTCGGCGATCTGCGTGTAGCTGCGCGTTTCGCCGTAGGGAATGCGCTGGAGCGCGTCCCAGACGCGCTGCTGGAACGCCGTGGCGGCGATGTCGAGCGGGAGATCGAAGCGGTCCCGGCGGCCATGCAGATAGGCGTCGATCTGCGCGGCGAACGGCGCGAGCGCTGGCTCGTCCTCGATGCATTGCGCGTTTGCGAAATCCTCGGTGAGCGCGGCGTTGAGCGTCGCGGCGTCGTCGCCGAACGCGATCCGGCAGATGCCCTTCGCCGTCGCCGCGATCAGCACGTAGCCGATCGGCGTGGGCGTCGCGGCGTAGCGGATCGTCAGCCCGGCGCCCTTGCGTCGATACGCGGACGGCGCCATGCCCAGCTCGCCCGGCACGCTGTCATAGAGGCGCGACGACGATCCGAAGCCAGCATCGGCACTTGCGCGGGTGACGTCGGCGCCCTCGCCGAGCGCGTCGCGCAGCACGGCCCCGCGTCGCGCCGCCTGGTACTGGCGCGGCGAGACGCCCAGCACGCGCTTGAAGAGGCGCTGGAGGTGAAACGGGCTGAGGTGCACGGCGTCGCCCAGTTGCGCGAGCGTGAGACGCTGCTGCGGATCGGTGTCGAGGGCCGCGCAGGCGCGCCGCACGATTTCCAGTTCGCGCGGCAATCCGCCCGGGCGGCAGCGCTTGCACTCGCGATAGCCGGCGGCGCGCGCGGCGTCGGCCTCGGCGAAGAATTCGACGTTCTCGCGCCGCGGCAGCCGCGACGCGCACGAGGGACGGCAAAACACACCGGTCGTGCGCACGGCGTAGAAGAATGCGCCGTCGGCGCGCGCGTCGCGCGACGTGACGGCTTGCCAGCGGTCGGCGTCGCTCGTCCACTCGCCGTCTGGCGTTTCAGCGGGTCTTGCGGGTTGCGTAGCGGGTTTCATGACGGGTTTCAGCTCAGGGACGGCGCTCATGTCACGGCTCCTCGAAGTGCCTGTCTGCATGCCCTCACTGTAGCGTCGCATACGGACGAAGGCGCGCCGGATCTTGCGCTGTCATTGCTGTCGAAGCGAGTCGCCATCGCGACGCGCTTCGGGCATTTATCTGGCACTTTTAAACCTTCGGTGAATCCCTGGTGGCGCTTTGCACTTTCCCGTGCGACAAAATGGCCACGTTGCGGGTTTTCCCTTAAAAAGTTGTTGCGTCGCGTCAGGCGGCTGTGTATAGTGGTTTCTGTCTCCTCCATGTCTCCTCCTGATATGGATTAAGCCCGCTCACAGCAGCGGGCTTTTTTTCGTCCAGCGTTTTTGCAAACGCGTCGCGCCCGTTCCTGCGGCCATTTTCCGCCCGTTCCCTCCGTTTTGCCGCCCGCGCTGTTTCCGGTACGCGGGGTTCCGCGTCATATGCGCGTTCCGCGCAGCCATGCGTCCACTGGTTCATCATGAGAGATCCTGCACGACCCGGAGGACCCCATGCGCATCCAGATTCGCGAGATCGATCACGTCGTGATCCGGGCGGCCGATACGGCCGCGATGGCGCGTTTTTATTGCGACGTGCTCGGCTGCGAGCCGGAGCGCGAGCAGCGCGATCTCGGGCTCGTGCAGTTGCGCGCGGGACGCTCGCTCATCGATCTGGTGACGATCGGCGGGCCGCTGGACCGGGGCGCCGGGGCGCCGCCTGCGGGCGCCGGCGGCAACATGGATCATCTCTGTCTGCGCGTCGAGCCGTTCGATGCCGAGGCGCTCAAAGCGCATCTGACGCAGCATGGGGCGCGTCCCGGCAACGCCGTCGAGCGCTATGGAGCGGAGGGTCTGGGGCCGTCGCTGTATCTGTTCGATCCGGAAGGCAACATGGTGGAACTGAAAGGTCCGACCCGCGCGTGAACGGTGACTGGCGCGGGTGCGTCGCGAGCGCCCAAACGTACTGCTAGACGTTTTCGGGCGCCTTGAACACGCTCCATTCGACGGCAACCGGCTCGGCGCTCGTATTGCCGATCCACGCTGCGCCGTCCTGAACCGTGCACTGCAGGCGCATGGTGCGCTCGGCCAGCGCGCCGAGCGACGCGGCGACGCCCTCGCCCAGCGACCAGACCGTGACGTTGCGCAGGCGCTCGACCTTGCTGCGTACGCCTTGCCACCAGATGTCGGAGGTGCGCCCGCCGTAGGCGATCACGATGACCTCGCCCGAGCGGCCGCTCGCCTTGGCGATGCGCCGCTCGTCGGGTTGCCCGACCTCGATCCACGTTTCGATCGCGCCCGTATAGTCCTTGCACCAGAGATCGGGCTCGTCCGTGTCGGAAAGGCCCTTGCAGAACTCGAGCCGTTCGCCCGCAAACAGCGCGAACGCGGCGATGCGGACCATCATGCGGTCGTCGGTTTCGGACGGATGGCGTGCGATCGTGAGCGCATGGTCGGCGTAATAGTGCCGGTCCATGTCCGCGATCTGCAGTTCTGCCTTGTAGATGGTCGATTTGAGTGCCATACCGAATTCCGGGCGCGCGAAAGCCGCACATGATAGCGAAGTTTGGAGCAAGCAATGTGCCGGTCGAACGGGCGCGCCGCACGCGCGGCGTTGCGATGCGGCGCGCGCGACGCAATGCGGATGGTCTGACGGGAAAATGACCGGGGTTTGACAGCGGCGCGCGGCGCTCTACGTCATCTCATGGCCACGCGCCCAGCATTGCGATGGCCCGGCGCATGCGCGTCGGGCCATGCTGCGAGGGGCGTATCGGTATCGGAGGTATCGGAAATATCCGGCGAGTACCGGGCGGGCGCGCCCGATTTCCGGCGGAGGCGGATATCGCGTTACTGCTTGATGAAGCGGTCGTTGGTCCAGAGACCTTGCTCGTCGGTGTTCGCCGCGCTGACGAATTCGACGTCATGACCCACCACTTGCACCACGCGGAACGACTGATTGTCGGGTGTGGACAGACACTGGAATCCGCTGAAGTATTCCTGCATCTGCTGGCGCTCGCCGGCCTGCTCGTGAAGGGCGACGGCGTCGAGCTTGTCCTTCGAGAGGCAGCCGTAGGACCCGGGCTTGAACTGCACCGTCTGCTGCGGCTTGACGACGACATCCTGAGCTTGAACGGCAACGGCGCAAGCGAGGCTAGCCGCCACGACGACCATACCGGATAGCATTTTCATGATTGCCTCCTGCGGGTTTTTACTCGGGTTAGGTATGTATTTAACTCTCATGGCGGAGTCGCGTCTCTAACCATAGAAAACGGTGGAAAGACTGCAAGCCCGACTTGTGTGCGCTCGCAACAGCGACGTGTTCATGCCATGCGGCGGCATGTGTTGTCATGCCGCCGCGGCTC
>DATBXG010000446.1:0-11566 GCA_036514415.1 Paraburkholderia sp. | reverse complement strand
TCGCCATCGCGCGGCTCGATGTCCATGTCGCACGACCCGGCAACGCGCTGGAAGTGCGCGGCAGCATGGAAACGAGCGCGCGGGCCGCGCTGCTGCCCTTCGACGACCCCGAAAAGAAGAAGCGCACTGCCGTCGGCTGAGCCCACTCACCCGGCCCGCCCAGCCGGCTTCCTGGCGATATACTCTGGACTCCAGAACGTGACACAGAATTTCATTCTTGCCGTCAGCTGCCCGGCCACGTCGGGCATCGTCTCAGCCGTTACGTCGTACCTTGCCGATTCGGGCTGCTATATCAGCGAACTGGCCCAGTTCGATGACGAAGCCAACAGCACCTTCTTCATGCGCGCGGTGTCTTCCCTCGCACATCCATGCGGCTGCCGTCATCGAAGCGATCGATTGGCCGCTGCGACGGCCAGAAGGCGTCGCAGCGTTTCCTGAGGATCAGGCCAGTGCGAACGCGTGCGGCACGACGACCGCGCCCTGCGGTCCGCCACCGCCAGGGCCGCCATGGCCGCCCGGCCCTCCGGGACCACCGCCCCAGCCGCCCGCGCCGCAATACGGCCACCAGCAGCAACCGCCGAGGGCTGAAACCAGCGCAAGCATACCGGCCAATAAAATCAATTTCTTCATGTTCATTCCCTTCATCAAACGGGTGATATCGTGCGAGCAGAATGCTCGCTACAGATCGTGACAGGTGTGCATCGCCTCTGAAGCGTTGCGCTTCAGACCAATTGGAGAGTTGGGAAATCGAGGTTTTTTATGCGATTTCGGGCCATGCAAAGGCGAGGCGTATGCTTGCAGAATTCGAACAATGCGTGGTTACGGTGCGTTACACCGCCTTTCCTCGCCTTTCGCCCTGTTTCGCGATTCGATTAGTGTGTGCGTGAATCCGGGCCGATCTCTGCACAGCCTGCTATCGAGTGTGTTCGTCTCGTTCAGATTCCCATTGTTGCCTGATCACATTCAGCTCCGTTCTTGCCCTGTTGAGGCCGTTGATGATGTCGCTTAGATCCCGCTTTTTTTCAACATAGGCCTCGCAAATGGCGACAAGACTCACCCAGCCCGCAAAGACGGCGGCCTCGAGCGCGAAAGACGCCGCAATTCGCGATTTCCGGTTCGGCTCCGGGAACACCGACGCCAATACGTCGAGGGCTCCGTCGAGCTGGCCTATGTGTCGTTGCACCAGCGGATTGGCGTGCTTGAACGCGCAGAGCGCCTGATACATCCCCTCGTAGGGATCTCCCAGCGCGTCCTTCAGTCCGTAATTCGTCGTATCCAGATGGGTCAGTGCCTGATTCACAGTCGAGCGGAGATCCTCGAAATTCTTCTTCGCGTTATCGTGCTTAAGCCACTTGCGCGCGCGCCCATCGTCACCCGCTATTGAAGCGAGCATCATGCCGCGCTCGAACGTCGAGGCCGCGAGCGTGACGGCCTGGTATGTCAACCCTGCTGAGGCGAGTTGAATGATTGCACGTATGTCGCCAGCCATCTGGGCAAGGATTTGAAGCGTCACACGCTCGCCGTCGCTTCTGTCATTGAACCCCGGTCTCCCCAGTTGCTCCTCAATGACAATCAGAATCGTGTCAGTCACCCGATTCGCCAGAGCTACGTGCCTTTCGAGTGGCTGCGCCCATTGCGCCGACACTTGAGCGAGGCGCCCTGTCAAAGCGCGGTCGGCCGACGACCCGAAACGTTCCTCAAACGTCCGACCGAGACTTGTCTCCCACGATTCGTGCATTTGCGCACCTCGATAGCAACGTCAATCGATGGAAACGGCCCAGCGTAGCGCGACAGAGGACGCCGCCCCCACGCGGTCGATTCCGCCCGGATTCGCGGCAGGCAACGTAGCGGCAGCGACCGGGAAAATGCCTCCGGTCACCACGGGCGCGGATACCCACCTGCCTGAAGACGGGGTTTTGCGGACCCGCCCGTGTTGGGGGGCAAAATGCTGGTGGACCGTTAGTCGCTTTTCTATGCCCGATCAGCGCAGCATGTGGCAGCGGGCGACGGCTTGATATTCTGCCCAGTTCGTATCGGCGCTGCTGTGCGTCTTTGTTCATCAAGGTCGGGGACGGAGCGGCGAAGTGCCATTCTTCGTCCGATGCATCCGTTGGTTCCCTCGAAGCCCCGCCAAACCGCCGTGTGGCGCGCCTGGAACCTAGGCCAGCACCATCCAGATTCGTTCTGTGGATTCGCCGCACAACTGCCGGGCCATAAGCGCTCCGCACCTGCGGCAGCGATAGTGCTCAAGGGCAACGCGACCTTCGCACTGACCGATTCCGACTAGAGTCATTTCGTCATTGCCGGCAAGGCCCGATGAGCGCCCTTCCAGTTCGATGCACCCTTCACAGAGTTCCATGGCGATTCTCCGGCCTCGGCGACCCGCCTGGCTGGCATCCGGGCAGTTCGTCCGATGAAGAACACGGCGATGCGTGAGCACGAACAATATCCACCAATTGATGATGCGATGCAACAGGCAGCGTGGCCGTGCCATCTAAAGACTGCGAGCCGGCTTCGCGGTTCAATCTGTCCCCGCGTAAACGCGAAGGCTCATCGCCGTATCAGCGACCACAGCAGCAGCGCCAGCAATAAAACTGAGACTCCCTGCCAGAACAGCACCGGTTCGCTCTCGAGCAATGGCTTGCGTCGAACCGGAGCCATCGCGCCCTGGCCGCCCGAAAGGCGCTCTAGATCGGCGCAGACAGCGAGTACGTCCTGATACCTGCGTGCGGGATCGGCCTGCAGCGCTTTCTCCAGCACGAGGTCAAGCCATTGCGGCGCGTCGAGCCGGTACTCGTAGAGCGGCACGCGACCATTGAAGCCGTACGGCAGTTTGCCACCGCTGAACAGCCGGTAAAGGGTCACGCCATACGCAAATACCTCGGAGCGCGCATCGCCTTGCGCACCCCTCATCAACTCAGGCGCCATGTACGCAGGTGAGCCAGGCGCGGAGGCTGGGCCCGGCAGTTCCATACCGGGCATATAGCCGAAGCCCAGGTCGAGCAGACACGTCCTGTCGTCCTGCATCACCAGCACGTTCTCGGGCTTGATATCGCGATGAAAGACATTGCGCCGATTCAGCGCGTCGATCGAGCGGCCCAATTGCCGCGCGATTCTGATCGCGCGCGGCAGCCCGATGGGCTCGGGCGCCGAAAGCAGCTTTTCGAGCGTGACTCCCGCGCCCAGCGGCATCACCACATAGAGCCGGGTTTGCCGATCGGCGTCGACAGGCAGCGGCGCGAGCACGCCATCGTCGCCGACCTTGCCTGCGAGCCAGCGCTCACGCACGATCGACTGGCGTATGTTCTCGTCCTGCTCGACGCGCGGTTTGGGAAATTTGAGCGCCAGCGGCGTGTCCGGATCGGCCAGATCGTAGCCGGCGAAGATCCGCGAATAAAAGCCGTCGTTGAGCACGCTCTTGAGCAGATATCCATCGATCACGTCACCCGCGTCGGGCACGGCGAGTATCGGCAGCATGCCGACCACTCGCTCCAGGTACCCGCCATCGAGCAAAGGCAGGCTGCCGACGTCGATCACCGCGCTCGTCACGTCGTCCTGGGAACCGCGCGTCAGGGCCAGCGCGTCGAGGCGGCGCGCAGTTTCGAGTGCGCCATTGCGCGTCGCGAGGACCGTCTGCAGCTCACGCACCGGCACATGTCGATAAAGACCGTCCGAGCACAACAGCAGGCGGTCACCCTCACGCAGTTCGAACGTTTCGAGACGGGTCACGAGCGCCGGGTTCATGCCAACGGCGTGCGCCACGTACGAACCAAAAGCAACTGGCACGATGTCGTCTTCGCCGACTTGTGCCAGTTGCCCGTCGCGCAGCAAATAGAGCCGCACATCTCCGGCCGCTACCAGATACGCTGTGGCGCGCCGTATGACCAGCGCCGCAAATGACGCGGCCATCTGCTTGAGCGTTGGATCGACGCGACCCATGTGGTGCAGCCAGTCGTGCACCGCCTCTAGCGAACGCGCGGCGGCCACGCTCGGCTGGAGCGTTTCGGGCAGCCCGTAATACGCATCGATGAAGGTACGCACCGAAAGCTCGGCCGCTACCCGCCCACCCTGACTTCCGCTCACACCATCAGCGAGCGCGATCACACTGCCACGCGCGGCGCGCGCAGCCAGGTCGCCGAGCATCACGCCGAAATAGTCCTCGTTGACGCGATTTTGCCCACGCAGACGCGCGGGGCGGGAGACGCAGCCGATCTCGAGCGCGGCGCATTCGCCGCGCTCGGGCTGCAACTGCAAGTCGACTTCCTGAGGATCCGCTTCGCGAGGAGCCGCGGCCGTCCCGGCTGCATGGACCGACCTCCGGTCCGCAGCCGGTGCGGAAAGGCGGTCCACGGAGCGCGGATCAGTCATTTACTTTTTGCCGTGAGTCATCACGTCGCTGGTTTCCAGATCGTGTTCGATCTTCTCGAGCACCTGAGGCGAACGCTTCTTCAGCATGAGCAACCAGACCGTGCCGACCAGCATGTACGCCACGAACAGATACGGCAGTATGTTATACGGATAGTCAGGCACCGGATAGACGCTGCCGATCACAGCGCCGACCATCGCCAGCGCGCCAAGTACGCCCCACAGCACGTTGACCGGCTTGAGCACGCCCAGCTTCTTCAGATAGATGGGCGCGGAAACCGCGACGAGAAAATAGGTCACCAGAAAGCCAAAGGTGGCGAACGTACTCGTGTAACCGAAGGTATTGAGCGGACCGGTGCCAAGCATCGCAATGCACACAACGAAGGTCACGATCGAGGAAAACGCCACGGCGAGATACGGCGTCTGGTGCGTGCGATGAACCATTCCCATCGAGCGGTGCACGAACTGGTAGCGTCCCATGGAGTACAGCAGGCGGCTGGACGAGTTGATACATGCGAGCACGCATGAGAACGCGCTGACCGATGCGATCAGATAGAACACCGGGCCGAGCGGCGAGGCGCCGACGCTCGTCAGCAACGTGGTAAGCACGGCCGAATCGGCGCCGAGCTTGGCCGCGTCGTCGTGGTAGGCGATCGTCATCGAATAGGCGACGAACATGAAGAACAGGCCGGACAGGATCACGCTCCAGACTACAGCGCGCGGAATGACGCGCAGCGGGTTTCTGGTCTCCTGGCCGAGCGAGGCTGCGCTTTCGAATCCCACATAGGAGAAGATGCCCAGCACCATGCCTTGCGCCATGCCCTTGCCGCTCACGCCCTGCAACCCCAACTGCGTATGGTCGACGATATGGTCTGGATGCAGTGCGAGCACGTAGATCAGCACGCCGCCCACGATCACGACTGAAGCGGCTTCGATGGCCAGCGAGAGCCGCGAGGAAAGCTTCACGTCGCGTGCGGAGAAGAACCAGGCGAGGGCGACGAACACCGTGTATACCGCCCACGACGGGACATTGATGCCCCAGGAAGAGAAGGCATTCTGCACGAACACCACACCCGCTGCGCCTACCCCCATCGCGGTGCCTATATACGCCGCGATCAACCCCCAGCCGGCGATGCCCCCTGCCATCGGCCCGAGCGCGCGCGAAATATAGATGAAGAATGACCCGGCGGTGGCAATCCGGCTGGAGAGCGCGATGATGCTCATGCTGACCAGCAGCAGCCCGAGCGTGGAAAGTCCGTAAATCAGCCAGGTCCCCGCGCCTGCCAGCGCCGCGATCGCGGTCACGTTGATCGACGGCGTAAAGGTTGGGGAGAGGTTGGCGATGGATTGGCCAATCACCTCGGCAAAACCTAAAGTACCGGCACGCAGGCCGGTTGACGATGCCGGCGCTGCCTGTGCCTGTGTGGTGCTTTGCGTACTCATGTAGGGCTCCTGAAAGATTGTGGATTCAACGTCGAGTTTGCTTAACTTTCCCAGAGTCAAAAAAATCCAGCCAACTGAAATTAATTGCTCCAGCCAGGAATCCACGAAGTGCCCGCGAGCGGCACGCGTGCCATCGCTGCGGCTTCCACGGTCAGGGCGACCAGATCCTCGGGCTCGAGGTGATGCACGTTCTGCTTCCCGCAGGCACGCGCGATCGTCGTCAGTTCCATGTTCAGCGTCTTCAGGTAGTTGCGCACGCGGCGCGAACCTTCGTCGGGCTGGACGCGCTGTTCGAGAGCGGCGTCCTGGGTCGTCACGCCAACGGGGCATTTGCCGGTGTGGCAGTGGTGGCAGAAGCCCGGCGACGTGCCCAGCGCCGCATAATCGGCAGCCGCCGAATGCAGTGCGCCGTTCTGGAAGTAGCTGTCACTATTGCAGCCGAGTGCCATCAGCATGCCCTGCCCGATCGCGACGGCGTCTGCACCAAGCGCCAGCGCCTTGGCTACGTCGGCTCCGGTTCGTATGCCGCCCGACACGATCAGCTGCACTTGCCCTTTCATGTTCAGATCTTCGAGGGCGTCCACCGCCTGGCGCACCGCAGCCAGCGTCGGAATGCCGACGTTCTCGATGAAGCAGGTCTGCGTGGCCGCGGTGCCCCCCTGCATTCCGTCGATCACGACCACGTCCGCGCCGGCATGGACGGCGAGCTTGACGTCGTTGAACGTGCGGGTCGCCCCGACCTTCACATACACGGGCGTGTTCCAGTCGGTAATTTCACGCAGCTCCTGGATCTTGATCGCCAGATCGTCGGGACCGGTCCAGTCCGGGTGACGGCTCGCCGAGCGCTGGTCGACGCCGGCCGGCAAGGTACGCATCGCCGCCACGCGCGGATTGACTTTCTGTCCGAGCAGCATCCCGCCTCCACCCGGCTTGGCGCCCTGGCCGATCACGATTTCGATCGCGTCGGCGCGCCGCACGTCGTCCGGATTGAAGCCGTAGCGCGACGGCAGGCACTGATAAACCAGCGTCTTCGACGAGCGGCGCTCCTCCTGGGTCATGCCGCCGTCGCCGGTGGTCGTGGACGTGCCCATCGCCGTCGCGGCCTGCCCGAGCGCCTCCTTGACGTTCGCGGACAGTGCGCCGAAGCTCATGCCCGCAATCGTGACCGGAATATCCAGCACGACAGGTTTCTTTGCGAAGCGGGTGCCCAGCACGGTCTGGGTCGAGCACTTCTCGCGATACCCTTCGAGCGGATAGCGCGACAGCGAGGCGCCGAGAAACAGCAGGTCGTCGAAATGCGGCACGTGGCGCTTCGCGCCCAGACCGCGAATTTCGTAGAGGCCTCGCTGTGCTGCCGAGTGGATATAGTCGATCGTCTTGCGGTCGTAGCCATGCGATTCTTCGTGCTGCATACGAACGAATTGAACGGGTTTGGCATCCATGGGGAACCTTCTCAGAGAGCGTGTGTTCAATATTCCTGGTTCGCGTCGGCGTTCCAGTGATAGAGCGTGCGAGCGGAGGCGATGCGCTTGAAGGACGCCGGATCGTGATCCAGCCCGGCGGCCGCGAGCAGCAGGCGCACTGCGTCGAGATCGGCGTCGCTCATCGGTTCGTACTGCGCGTCCGCCCCGAGCGATTTCACTGCGCCGCGCACGTAGAGCACCGCTTCGTAGAGCGAATCGCCCAGCGCGTCGCCCGCGTCGCCGCAGATCACCATGCGGCCCGCCTGTGCCATGAAGGCCGAGAAGCTGCCCACGGAGCCGCCCACCACGATGTCCCCGCCCTTGAGCGAGATTCCGCAGCGCAGACCCGCGTCGCCGTCGATCACGAGCAGTCCGCCGTGCGCGGAAGCGCCCGCGCCGTTCGAGGCGAAGCCGCGCACGTGCACCTTGCCGCTCATCATGTTCTCGGCAACGCCGGTGCCGGCGCTCCCCTCGATCACGATCGTCGCCTGCTGGTTCATCCCGCCCGCGTAGTAGCCCGCGTGGCCCTTGATGGTCACATGCAGCTCGGCATCTACGCCCACGGCGATGTTGTGTGCCCCATTCGGCGACGTGACGGCGATGCGCTGCCCCGCCAGCGCTGCGGCGTCGCCGTGCAGGTATTGGTTCAGGTCCCGGACCGTCTGCGTTTCGAGGTCGAAATTCAGGCTTTCCATACGTACATCTCCTCGGGAGCGGGTTCGAAGACCTTCGCGTTGCGGATATCGGGCAGATGCGCGAGCGAGCGAAACTCCGAGGCAATCGCTACGTAATCGTCGTTCTCCGCGACCACGGCCGGCTTGCACGCGAATGGATCGCGGATCAGCGCGAGCTCGGTCGTCGTGCCCATCAGGAACGTATAGAAGCCGTCCAGCTCCTCGAAGCCTTTTTGCAGCGCCTCGGGCAGCGCATCGCCCTCGCGCAGGCGCCATTCGATGAAGCGGCACGCGGCTTCGGTGTCGTTGTCGGTATCGAAGTGGATGCCGAGCGGCTCGAGCTTGCGCCGCACGCCATACGGGTTCGAGAGCGATCCGTTGTGCACGAGGCAGAAGTCCTCTCCCGCCGTGAACGGATGCGCGCGGTCCGGCGTGACGGCCGATTCCGTGGCCATGCGCGTGTGGCCGACGAGGTGCGAGCCTTTGAGGTTCGCGAAGTCATAGCGCGCGGCCACTTCGGCCGGCGAGCCGATGTCCTTGTAGAGATCGATCGAGCGTCCAGTGGAAAGCAGATAAAGCTTCGGATAATGCTCGCGCAGCCACAGCTTGACGCGCTCTGCATCGCCCTGAAGCGTGAGCACTGCGTGATTACCCTTCACGTCGAAGCGCGCGGTGACGTCCATGGCGTGATTGAGTGCGTCGGCGAGTGCGGCCCACGGAAATTGCGCGCCCTCGTCCGTGAAGCCCGCGTAGAGGCTCAGCTTGCGCTGGCCCGCATCCACTTCCTTGCCGAACACCGCAAGCCCCGCCGAATCGGGTCCACGCTCGGTCATGCCGATCAGCATCGGCACCATCAGCTCGCCGAGCCGCTCGCGTAGCGCCGGCGTCTTCACCAGCAACCCTACGATTCCACACATTGTGTGTTCTCCTTAGAAAAATTCGAGGTAGCTCTTGAGTTCCCAGTCGGACACGTGCCGCATGTATTCGAGCCACTCCATGCGCTTGAGCTTGAGGAACTCACCGGCCACCGGGCCGAGCGCCTCGCAGATCAGCGTGTCCGCCTCGAGCGCGTCGAGCGCCTGCTCGAGGTTTTGCGGCAACACCGCGATGCCGTGCGCGGCAAGCCGCTCCGACGACCACTCGTAAAGGTTTTCGTTTGCCGGTGTGCCCGGATCGAGTTGCCGGTCGATCCCGTCTAGCCCCGCGGCAATCACGGCGGCCGTTGCGAGGTACGGGTTGCAGGAGCCGTCCGGCAGACGCAGTTCGATGCGCTCGCCGGGCATGCGCACCATGGTCGAGCGGTTGTTGTCGCCATAGCTCACATAAGCCGGCGCCCACGTCGCGCCGGTGAGGGAGCGACCCACCACGAGGCGCTTGTACGAGTTGACGGTCGGATTGCACAGCGCGGTGAGCGCGGGGGCGTGCGCAAGAATGCCGGCGGTGAACTGGTAGCCGAGCTTCGACAGCCCCATGCCCAGCGGGTCGGCGCCGTCGGCGAACAGATTGCGCTTGCCGTCGCCGATCGAGATGTGCATGTGCATACCGTTGCCGGGCCGGTTCGCGAACGGCTTCGCCATGAACGAGCAGATCATGCCCAGCTCGTTGGCGATCTCCGACGCGGCCATCTTGAAGAACACGTAGTGATCGCACGACGTCAGGCAGTCGGTGTACGTGTAGTTGATCTCGAACTGGCCGTTGGCGTCCTCGTGGTCGATCTGGTAGACGTCGATGCCGACCGAGCGCAGCGCTTCGGTGAGGCGCTCGAGAAACACTCTCGTGCGCGATAGACCCTTGTAGTCGTAGCACGGCTTCGCCAGCGTGTCGCTGGGGTCGCACGGTTCGAGGGTTCCGCTGGCGGAGCGGCGCAGCAGCGAGAATTCCGGCTCGAGCCCCGTAAAAAGGGTCCAGCCGCGCTCGGTGAGACGCGCTACCTGGCGCTTGAGCGTGACGCGCGAATCGAACGGCCACGCTTCGCCGTTCACGTGCCCGTCGCAGACGATGCGTGCGAGGCCCGGCTGCCACGGAACGGGCGTGAGCGTCGCGAGGTCGCCCACGGCCATGAAATCGGGGCCGTTCGGCTCGATGCCGACACCCCAGATCGCAAATCCGGCGAAGCCGGCACCCGCCTTGAGCACCGTCTTCAAATGCGCGACCGGCACCGACTTGGCCTTTGCGACACCATGGATGTCGACGAACTGCGCCAAAACGTATTTCACGCCCTGCTGAGCGAGCCAGCCTTGCGCGTTTTCTGCCGAGTCGAAACGGGGCACGCTTCCGGGCTCGCTGAGCGGCAGCTTACTCGCGTCGTTCAGATTCATCGTCACTCCTTGCACCAACTCCGTTTGCGGTTGAAAGAGGCTGGGCGCATCGCGCCTGAGCCGGTTCCGGGGACTTGCTGACCATCGTTCAGGGCGCATGCGCACCCCATTTACGCTCTCGTCACGCACTTCTCGTTACGCACTCTGTCTGGAACTCCTTTTCCTCCCATGCAACAATGCTTCATGCAGTGAAACAACCGGCGCGCGCTGCTGCGTGCCGGCCAGCTACGCGTCAAGCATTTCTATCGAGGCCGATCATGCACACCGGGGACGACAGCAAAACTGCGCTCGAGCGCTTTCTGGGCGCCGCCATTCGCGACTTGCGCCAGCGCCACGCGCTGACCATCGCGCAGGTGGCCGAACAGGCCGGCATCAGCCGCGGCATGCTCTCGAAGATCGAGAACGCGCAGACCTCGACCGGGCTCGACGTCCTGCACCGCATCGCCCAGGCGCTCGGCGTCTCCCTTTCCACGCTCTTTCGCAACTTCGACGTGCCGCAGGGCGGCGCGCAACTCGTCAAGAAAGGCACGGGCATGGAAGTCGTCCGCAAGGGCACCAAGCGCGGACACACCTACCATCTGCTCGCTTACGACCAGGGTCCGCGCAAAGCTTTCGAACCTTTCCTCATCACCATGGAGGACGAGGCGGAACGCTTCCCGACTTTCGAACACCCCGGCACCGAATTCATCCATATGCTCAAGGGGGTGATCGAATACCGCCATGGCCAGCAAACCTACGTCCTTCATCCCGGCGACACGCTCACTTTCCAGGCCGATATCCCTCACGGCCCCGAGCGGTTGATCAAGATGCCCATCCAGTTCCTGTCCATCTTTATCTATCCGCCCGGCACCGCCGACTGAAGTGCCACCGGCTGCACTATTCAACGCAACCTTCGTGCCATGTTTAACAGCGTGAATCAAAAGTTCCCGGTGATAAACATTCCGGGCGCACCTCGGCGTTTCCCTTGTCGCCCGCACAATCGCGGCGCGGCGCGTTGTTCGTTAGCGGTGCGTGCGGTTGTTGCCGCTAGTGCGCTCCTGCACTGAAACGGGACGCACGCTTACGCTGGATCATCAGAATGTCTTATGCAAAAACAGGGGCGAGGCACTTTACCGCTTCGAGCGCGCCGCCGACCATGCGTTCGAGCGTCGGCTGCACCGCCTGCGCCCGCTCGGGCACGTATTCGAACGGTGCAGTCTCGTTCATATAGGTGGATTGGCACATCTCCAGCTGGATCGCGTGAATGCCGTGGGCCGGCGCGCCGAAGCATCGCGTGATGTAGCCGCCCTTGAAGCGGCCGTTC
>DATBXG010000445.1:0-4939 GCA_036514415.1 Paraburkholderia sp. | reverse complement strand
TCGCGAAGCGGGTGAGGTTCAAGCGGTTTTCTCCTTCGTATGCGGTCGGCCGGGGCAAGCCCCGGCAAGGCCGACATCGTACCAGCATCGTGCGCCGGCCGAGGGGGCGGTCTGCGCGGCTGGCGTGCCTGCGCTATGCTTGAAGGCTGGAACCGCCGCGACGGCTCAGTCGCCACGCGCCGCCGCCGCCAGGAGAATCCCGATCATGCGCCAGACCATCCATCATCTGCCGGTTAGCACGCGCACGCGCGGGCTCGTCGAAATCAGCCATGATGTGCGCGCGTTCGTGCGCGAACAGCGCATCGCCACCGGCTTGCTCACCCTCTTTTGCCGCCACACTTCGGCGTCGCTCGTCATCCAGGAAAACGCCGATCCTTCGGTGCGCCGCGATCTCGAACGCTACTTCGAGCAGCTCGCGCCCGAAGATCCCCAGCGCTACGAGCACGACACCGAAGGCCCCGACGACATGCCCGCGCATTTGCGCACGGCGCTCACGCACACGCAGCTCTCCATTCCGGTCGAGCACGGCGATCCCGTGCTGGGCACGTGGCAGGGCATCTATGTGTTCGAACATCGGCGCGCGGCGCACACGCGCGACATCGTCCTGCATCTGATCGGCGAATGAGTGCTTAAGGCGCAGACACGCAAATCCCGTACGCAAGCGCTATGCTTGCGTCTTTCGTTCAACCGACTCACCGAGGGTTGCCCCAAATGAAACAGTCCGCCGGATCCATGATTTCCTTTACCCGCCCTGACGGCCAGTCGCTCCAGGGTTATCTCGCCAAACCGGAAAAGACCGAAGGCGCCCCCGCCATCGTCGTGATCCAGGAGTGGTGGGGCTTGAACGACCAGATCCGCGGCGTGGCCGACCGGCTCGCGCAGTCGGGCTACCTCGCGCTCGTGCCCGACCTCTACCGCGGCAAGAGCACCGTCGAACAGGAAGAAGCCCACCATCTGATGACGGGCCTCGACTTCGCGGACGCAGCCTCGCAGGACGTATTCGGTGCGGTCAACTATCTGAAGACGCTCACGGACCGCGTGGGCGTGACGGGCTACTGCATGGGCGGCGCGCTCACGCTGCTCGCGGCCACCATGATCCCGGGCCTTTCGGGCGCCGTGGTGTGGTACGGCTTCCCGCCGCTCGAATACATCGACGCGAGCAAGATCACCGCGCCCATCCTCGGCCACTTCGCGACCCAGGACCAGGCCTTCAGCATCGAGACCGTGGCGACGCTCGAAACGAAGCTCAAGGATGCGAACGTCGATGTCGAGTTCCATCGCTATCTCGCCCACCACGCGTTCGCGAACGAGACCGCCGTGGGCCCGAGCCGCATTGCCATCACGCAATACGACCCGGTGTGGGCGCAGCTCGCCTGGGACCGTTCGCTGACGTTCTGGGGCCGCACGCTGTGGCCGCAGCGCACGGCGCGCTAAGGCCGGACGCGGCCCCGCGCCCGCGCGCGGATCTGACGTAGAATCGGCGTCGCCCCGCCTCGCGCGGGGCGACGCCGTTTTGCATTGCAGCGCCTTCGTCCTTCTCGTGCCCTCGCGGAGACCTCATGACGCCGCTCATTCACCATCCTGCGTTTCTCTTCGTCCTGCTGCTCGTTCTGCTGCCACTTGCCGCGACCCTGGGCGCCACCGTGCTGCACACGCGCGTGCCCCTGGCGGACGAGGCACGCGAGAACTACAAGATCGTGCAGGGCGCGACGCTCACGCTGCTCGCGCTGCTGATCGGTTTCACGCTTTCGATGGCGGTGGGCCGCTACGACCAGCGCAAGAACCTGGAGGAAGAAGAAGCCAACGCGATCGGCACGGAGTATCTGCGCGCCGACCTCATCGGCGGTGAAGGCGCGGCGCAAACCAGGGCGCTGCTCGCGCGCTACGTTCAAGCGCGCATCCAGTTCTACAAGACGCGAAATGCAGACGAGCTCGAGCAGATCAACCGCGCCACCGGCGACCTGCAGACCCAGCTCTGGGCGCAGGTGCGCGACGCCGCAAAAGCGCAGCCGAATCCGATAACCGCGCTCGTGGTGGCTGGCATGAACGATGTCATCAACTCCCAGGGCTATACCCAGGCCGCGTGGATCAACCGCATTCCGGTCTCCGCGTGGGCGCTGATGATCATCATCGCGTTCTTCAGCAACCTGATGCAGGGCTATGGCGCACAGGGCAAGAACGGCCGGCGCGTGCTGCTGCTCGTGCTGCCCGTCACGGTGACGCTGTCGCTCACGCTCATCGCCGACATCGACAGCCCGCGCGGCGGCCTCATTCGCGTCGCGCCGCTCAATCTGATCAGCCTCGCGCAATCTTTGCCTGCCAACCCGTGAGCCATCGCGGGCAAGCTCATCAAGCCATGAAAGTCATCCGCTCGAAATCCTTCACCGCCAGCCGCCCCTGGGGCGCGCTCGACATCGCCAGCATGAACGGCACCACCGTGCGGCTGCACTGGACCGACCAGCCATACGAGTGGCACGTCAACGATGGCGAGGAGGTGTTCGCCGTACTCGACGGCGTGGTCGACATGCACTACCGCGAAAGCGGCGCGGAGCAGGTCGCGGTGCTCGAGGCCGGCGACGTATTCTTCGCGGGCGTGGGCTGCGAGCACGTCGCTCACCCGCGCGGCGAGGCGCGCATTCTCGTGGTGGAGCGCGAAGGGAGCGTGTAAGCGTCGATCCGTGGGCCCAAAACACGGCAGCCGCCATTTCCACTACACTTGGCGGCCTGACAACGTTCCCGCCATTCACGCAGGGCGCGGCCGTCCCGGCCCTGAAGGCTTTCAAGGATCCCGCATGAACGATCTTTCCGCGTTTTCCATCACCCGAAAGTGGCCCGCGCAACATCCCGAGCGCATCCAGCTCTACTCGCTGCCCACGCCCAATGGCGTCAAGGTCTCGATCATGCTGGAGGAAAGCGGCCTCGCCTACGAGCCGCATCTGGTGCGCTTCGACACGAACGACCAGATGTCGCCGGAATTCCTCTCGATCAATCCCAACAACAAGATTCCCGCGATCCTCGACCCGAACGGCCCGGCCGGCAAGCCGCTCGCGCTCTTCGAGTCGGGCGCGATCCTCATCTATCTCGCCGACAAGTGCGGCAAGTTCCTCGCCCGCGAAGGCGCGGCGCGCTACGAGACGATCCAGTGGGTCATGTTCCAGATGGGCGGCATCGGCCCGATGTTCGGCCAGGTGGGCTTCTTCCACAAGTTCGCCGGCAAGGAATACGAGGACAAGCGTCCGCGCGATCGTTACGTCGCGGAGTCGCGGCGCCTTCTCGGCGTGCTCGACCAGCGTCTCGAAGGACGCAGGTGGATCATGGGCGACGATTACACCATCGCCGACATGGCGACGTTTGGTTGGGTGCGCAACCTTGCTGGCTTCTACGAGGCCGGCGACCTCGTGGGCTACGGCGACTTCAGGAACGTCGCGCGCGTGCTCGAAGCGTTCCTCGCGCGGCCGGCGGTCGAGCGCGGGCTCAACATCCCGCCGCGCGGCTGAGGCGCGCGCGGCGTCAATGCTGCGGCGCTCTCACGCGCGCCGCGACGGCGTCGGCCACTTCGGCCGCCGCGCGGTCGACGTTCTTGCGGTCATCGGCGCGCGAGAGCACGAACTTCGCCGCCGCCACATAGGGGTTCAGCGCGATGGCCGCACCCGCGCCCGGCTTCGAATGGCTCGATTCGCTGTCGATCACCTGGTAGAGCGGCTGCGGCGCCTGGGTAGCGAGATCGTCGACGGCGACGGCCAGCTCGATCTGGCTCGCGCCCGAACCGAAACCCACCACCGCGCGCCGCATGCTGTTGCCTTCGTCCACACTCAGGAAAACGCCGCGCACCAGCCAGCCCTGCGGGGGCAGCGGCGCGCCGTTCGCGACGCGGCGCGCGTCGAGGCCCTTCGCGCGCAGATCGTTCACCAGCGCATCGGCCATTTTCGTGACGATCTCGTCTGCCTTCTGCTGCGGGTCCCGGTGGCGCAAGAGCGGCCGCGGAAGCAGTCCGCCGGCATGCTGCCGCGCATTCTCCACCGGATTCGTATCCTGCTTGACGGCGCCCGAGTCGAGCTCGAAATCCGTCACGTAGACGAGCGGCGCGCCCGGCGCGGGGCCAGGCACCGCGGGTGCGCCCAACATCAGTTGCGCTGAGGCGGGTGGCGCGAACGCGCACAGCCATAGCGTCGCGAGCAGGCTCCAGTTCCATCGCATTTTCATCGCAAGCTTCCTCATGCGTTGCGCGCAATGTGCCACGCTCAAATCAGTCCGAGCCGCGCGAGATCGCGCGCGAGCGCGTCGGCATCGACGAAGCGGCACGCTTGCAGGCCCGCGTCGAGCGCGCCCGTGACGTTCGCTTCGCTGTCGTCGATAAAGAGCGTCTCCTGCGGCTGCGCGCCGAGCTGCGCGAGACAGCCAAGGTAAGTCTGCGCCGCCGGCTTGATCGCGCCGTATGCCGCCGATGAGTAGATCTGCGCACCGAAAAGCCGGGCAACGGGCGGGTTCAGATAGTCGAGGTGATGCGTGACGAGCGAGCCGTTGTTGGTGAGCACGGCAATGCGGCACCGCTCGGCCACGCGCTGCGCCAGCGCGAGCGCTGCCTCGTTCGGCGTGATCGAGGCGCGCCGGGAAGCGAGCCACACGTCGCGACCCACCTCGCAGCCGAGCATGGCGCCGAGCGCTTGCAGGTAGGCGTCGGGGTCGAGCTCGCCTGCGTCGGCGCGCGCTTCGAGGCCCGAGCCCCAGATCGCGTGGCGCACGGTCGCGGGCGGCGCGCCGGTGGCGGCCGCGAGGCTCGCCACGCGCGCGTCGCGATCGTAGTGGGACAGCACGCCTTCCATGTCGAACAGGACTACGCCGATCGCCGCCATCTGCCGCTCCCGTCACGAAAGGTCCCGACACGTCCGCTGCAGATCATACCGCCGCCACGCAGCGACCGGCGCGCGAGCGGCTCCCC
>DATBXG010000444.1:0-3704 GCA_036514415.1 Paraburkholderia sp. | reverse complement strand
CGGCCCGCCGATCGGCATGGCAACCATGCCCGGCGCAAGCGATTCGCCAAGGCGGATGCCCGCATCGAAGCCCTCGCCCACCAGATCGGCAAAGCCGTCATCGAGGGCGAGTTCGAGCTTGATCTGCGGGTGGCGCGCCATGAACTCCGCGAGATGCGGCAAGACGAGCAACTCGCTCGCCACGCGCGGCAGGTTGATGCGCAAGGTGCCGCCAGGTTCGTCGCGCGAGGCGTCGAGCGCGTCGAACGCCGCCTCGATCTGGGCGAGCGCGGGTTGGACGCTCGCGAGGAACTGCGCGCCGGCCTCGGTCAGCGCGACGCGGCGCGTCGTGCGATTGAAGAGTCTCACGCCGAGTTGCGCCTCGAGCGTGCGCACGGCTTGCGATAGCGCCGACGTCGAAAGGCCCGCAGCAGACGCGGCACGCGTGAAGCTGCCATGCCGCGCGACAGCCGCGACCGCAAGCAACGCGGGGAGACGGCCGGCCAGGCCCGACGCCGCTGGCGTGGCCGACATGGCAGACGGGTGGGCGGAAAGCGGGTCCATGGCGCCTCCATTGTGAAGCTCAGCTTCACAGTCCTTTTACGTGAACCCGATTTTTCCACAAAAAGGAAAAGCGCAAGATGACTTCGCGTTCACCACTCACCTGCGGAGGAAAGCGCCATGAAACTCGACAGCTACACCCTGCTCGGCCGCTCTGGCCTGCGCGTCAGCCCAATCGCCCTGGGCACGATGACGTTTGGCACCGAATGGGGCTGGGGCGCCGACGAAGCCGTCGCGCAGCGGCTCTTCGACCTCTATGTCGACGAGGGCGGCAATTTCATCGACACTGCCGACCTCTATACCGAGGGCACCAGCGAAACCTGGGTCGGTCGCTTCGCGGCGGCGCGCGGCCTGCGCGAGCGGCTCGTCATCGCGACCAAGTATTCCTACAACGCGCAATCGGGCAACCCGAACGCCGGGGGCAACCACCGCAAGAACCTGCTGCGTGCGCTCGAGGGCTCGCTCAAGCGCCTCGGCACCGACTACATCGATCTCTATTACCTGCACACCTGGGATCGCATGACGCCCGCCGACGAAGTGATGCGGGCCATGGACGACGCCGTGCGCGCGGGCAAGATCCGCTACGTGGGCCTTTCCGACGTGCCCGCCTGGTACGCGGGCCGCGCACAGACGCTCGCTGACTGGCGCGGCTTCGAGCCGGTCGCGGCGATGCAGCTCGAATACTCGCTGATCGAGCGCAACGCGGAACATGAATTCGCCGATCTGGCGACGCAACTCGGCATGGGGCTCGTGCCGTGGAGTCCGCTCGGCATGGGCGTGCTGTCTGGAAAATATCGGCCGTCGCAGGCGGGTGCGCAAGGCGCCTCAGGACTCGCGGGGGTAAGCGGCGCGGGCCGCCTCCAGACGGTAGGCCCGAAGCCGCCGCCCGGCTTCGACAAGCTTTCGCCACGCAACTTCGCGATCGTCGCCGACCTCGAGCGTGTCTCGCATGAGGTCAACCGGCCCATGGCGCAGGTCGCACTGAACTGGCTGTATCAGAAGCGCGGCGTGGCGAGCATCATCGTCGGCGCAACCAGGGCCGCGCAGCTCGAAGAATCGCTCGGCGCACTCGACTTCACGCTTGCCCCCGAACTGGTCGCGCGCCTCGATGCGGCCTCCGAGCCCACGCACCCGTTTCCGTACTACATGTTCGCGGACGGGCACCAGTCGCGCATTCATGGACAGGTGGACGTGCGCGCCACCCCCGCGAACCACGTCCACGTGCAACACGTGCCAGCGCCGCCGGCGGAACAGACGTAACGAATTATCGAAGTGCATCAATACGCTGCGCCCAGGCGTGTGACTATTTATGCACGCCCGGTCGTCAAGTCGCGGCGCATTGACGACGAGCGAAGTATTAATCAATCAATTGGATAGAAACGGATGCTTACATCGTTTTAACTCTTATTAACGTTCAGACGTCAACGCCCAGGCATAATTGATCGTTGTAACGAAATGGCGGGGGCTCATGCTGCTTGCTCGAGAGGCTTGGCGCGCCCGTGCGGCGCGGTGCCACACGGGCGCGGCATGTTGCCGCGTCGGGCAAGGCCCTCACGACCGGGCAAAGTGCGATTGAGGCGTTGTGCAGCTGCAGCAACCACTGCGCAGCAGAGGTGCCTGAAATGCGATTCAGGCGGCATGTGGCAGTAGAAAGGACATCTGAACAATTATATTCCTGCGCCCTTAATCAATTGTATCGCTGTGCGCATAAAGCAACACGCGTGCGAGAAAAGCACTGTTACGGTAAGCGGGACTAGCGCAGTGGAAGTGCCGAGCCGGATAATCGGCTTACATAGGAGAAAGATCATGGATGCCAAACCGCCAAGGATTCCGACCCCGGACCAAGTCTTTAGCCCGGATCCGGAACCGGTGGCCGTCGAGTTTCTCGGCGACGAATTGCCCGCTCACGTGCGGGCTTTTCTTGACGAGCAACGTAAGGCACACGAACAGAAGTGACGGGGAAATGCACACGTTCGCACGCGCGCAATCACGCACGCAGCCGACGTTCATGTGCATGTCGACACGCGTGACACGGGGGCGCGTGTCGTGCTGCGTGCGCGGCCAGGCGCGGCAGTCTTATCCGGTCGATCCGGTTGGCGCGCTCGATCGCGGGCGCGTCTTCATGCGACCTTCTCGATTCGACCTCAGCGCCAACAGACGCAAGCGCACCATAACCGGCTATGCTTCGCTTTTTCTTGCTGGCGTCTTTCTTCCACTCAATGACCTTCCTCACCCGCGCGAGCGCGCGTTGCGCTGCTGCGCTGCTCTTCGCCCTGCCGATCGCATCCGCCCACGCCGACGGCGACGACACTGCCCTCACCAACCTCGTTGCGCTCGTTTCGCAGCGCCTGGCCCTCGCCGAGCCGGTCGCACAGTGGAAATGGCAGCATCAAAAGCCGATCACCGACACGCCACGTGAAGACGCCCTGCTCGCCGACGTGCAGAAGCGCGCCGCGGCTGCTGGCGTCGATCCCGCGTTTGCCCGCACGTTCTTCCGCGATCAGATCGATGCCAGTACGCAAGTGCAGAAGTCGCTGTTCGACACGTGGCGCGCATCCCAAGCGCCCGTCAACCCCGCACCGGATCTCGCCACGGTCACGCGACCGCAACTCGATCAGCTCACTGGGCGGCTGATCGGCGCGCTCGCGCGCGTGCAGCCGCTGCGAGGCGCGCCGGATTGCCCGGCGCGCGTTGCGCGTTCGGTTGCGAACTGGAAGGAACTCACGCGCTACGATTCCGCGCACGCGAATGCGATGAATCAGGCGCTCGGACATGTGTGCGAATCAGGCGGCGTAGGCGGCCTCGCCTAAGCGCAATTCGCCAGCCGAAAACCGCAGGCGCTAGACCGGGCTCGCGAGGCCGTCCGCTTCGGAACGTTGCAGCACCTGCACGTGCAGGCCGCGCTCGAAGCGGCTCTGCAGAATACGCCAGGTTGAAAGCTCGAACGCCCGTTCGGCGCTTTGTTCCTGCAGCGACTCAGCCGCGGCCGCGCTCGGAAACGCACCTACATAACACCAGCGATCGATCAGGTGGTAGACGTCGGCCCCATTCGTCGTGTCCTGTTCGTGCACGACCACAGCGCCGCCAAACGGCCAGGGCGCCGCGCCGAGGTCGGCCGGATCGCGCTTCGACACGCGCGGCACGCGATTAAAGGAAGGCTTGAG
>DATBXG010000443.1:0-8245 GCA_036514415.1 Paraburkholderia sp. | reverse complement strand
CAGGCGCAAAGCGAGGCGACGTTCGCGCGCGGCGAACTGGACCGCACCCACGCGCTCTTGCGCGACGGTCTCGCCACGCAGTCCCAACTAGCCGCTGCACAGAAGGCGCTCGACGACGCACGCGAGACGCTCGCCGCCCAGACCCGCTCGGGCGTGGCGCGCGGCACCACGACCATCGTGGCGCCGGCAGCCGGCGTCGTCACGCAGGTCTCCGCTGCGCAGGGCGATCAGGTGCAGGCAGGCACGGCGCTCGCGCAGCTCGTCCCCGCGCACGCAGGTGCGGACCATGCGGCGAACGTGACGCTCGGCATCGAACCTGCTGACGCCCGCGCGATACACACAGGCGACCGCGTCGTGCTCCATGCGCTTTCCACGCCGCTCAGGGCCGCCAGCGCGGCCGGCGAGATCGTGCTGGTCGGCGCCTCGATCGACGCGCAAAGCCAGTTCGTCAACGTCGGCGCAAACGTGCCGCTCGCGGGCACACCCTTCATGCCGGGCATGCATGTCCGCGCCGATATCGAAACGCATACCGGCAACTGGTGGAACGTGCCGCGAGCAGCCGTTCTTCAGGATGCCAAAGGACAATACGTGTTCCAGGTGGCGGCCAACGGCAAGGCGCATCGCGTCGCCGTGCGGGTGGAGGTCGAGCGCGACGGCTGGTATGGCGTGGAAGGCGCGCTCGACGCCGCGCGCCCGCTCGTGGTGAGCGGCAACTACGAACTCGAAGACGGCATGGCGGTGCGCGTGACCAAAGGCGGCGCACAATGAATTTCGGCCAGTGGATGCAGCGACATCGCCGGTCGCTGCTGTTCGTCATCGCGCTCGCCGCGATCGCCGGCGCGCTGACGGCGTTTCGCCTGCCCATCTCGCTCTTCCCGAACGTGTCGTTTCCGCGCGCCGTGGTCTCGCTCGACGCGGGTGACCGCCCTGCCGAGCAGATGGCGACGCTCGTGACGATGCCTGTCGAAGAAGCGCTGCGGCGCGTGCCCAACGTGCGCGACGTGGAATCGCGCACGAGCCGCGGCAGCGCCGAAATCTCGCTGAACTTCGACTGGGGCACCGACATGGCGCAGGCCACGCTGCAAGCGCAGTCGGCCATCGCCGAAATTCTCGCGAGCCTGCCGCCCGGTACGACCATGCAGGTGCGCCGCATGGACCCGACCGTGTTTCCCGTGCTTGCCTATAGTCTGACCTCGTCGAAGCAAAGCCTCGCGCAGCTCTACGATCTCGCGCAATTCCAGTTGCGCCCGCTGCTCTCGTCGGTGGCGGGCGTCGCACGCGTAGAGGTCGCAGGCGGCGCGCGCGACGAACTGCAGGTGACGGTCGACCCCGCGCGTCTCGCCGCGTACAAGCTCTCGGCCGCTGATATTTCGCGCGCCATCGGCGCCGGCAACGTGTTGATGGCGACCGGCCGCATCGAAGATCACGACAAGCTGTATCTCGTCGTCGCCAACACCGCAATCGACGGCCTCGACGCGCTGAGGAACGTCGTGGTGTCCTCGTCCGGCGGCAACCAGGTACGCCTCGCCGACGTCGCCACCGTCGCGCGCGGCGTCGTGCCGCAATGGATCCGCGTGACGGCGGATGGTCAGGATGCCGTACTGATCAACGTCTATCAGCAGCCGGGCGCCAACAGCGTCGCCATGGCAAAGGCGATCCGCGCGCGCCTCGCCGACTTCGGCCAGCACATGCCGGCCGGCGTCCATCTCGCCAACTGGTACGACCAGAGCGAGCTCGTCATCGCATCGGCCACGAGTGTGCGCGACGCCATCATGATCGGCGTGGTGCTGGCCGCGCTCACGCTTCTCGTGTTCCTGCGCAACCTGAAGGTCACGCTGATCGCGGTCGCGCTCGTGCCCGTGGTGATGGCCGCCACGATTCTGCTGCTCGACGTGTTCGGCATGGGCTTCAACATCATGACGCTAGGCGGCATGGCGGCCGCCGTGGGCCTCGTCATCGACGACGCCATCGTGATGATCGAGCACATCTCGCGGCGCATGCGCGAGGCCGGCGCGCACGCGTTCCACGGCCGCGTGATGAGCGCCGCGCTCGAGTTCACGCGGCCGCTGGCCGGCTCATCGGCTGCGACGCTCGTGATCTTCGTGCCGCTCGCGTTTCTCTCGGGCGTGACCGGCGCGTTCTTCAAGGCGCTTTCGGTCACGATGGCGAGCGCGCTCTTCATCTCGTTCATGGTCACGTGGCTCGCGATCCCGATTCTCTGCGACCGCTGGCTCACGCCGAAGGACGCCGAAGAGCACACGGAAACGCGCTTCGCCGCGTGGCTCAATCGCACCTACGCGATGCTCGTTGCGCGCGTGAGCGCACGGCCCGTGTGGGTGCTCGCGGGCCTCGTGCCCCTCGCCCTGCTCGCCGCGCTCGCTTTCACGCGCGTGGGCAGCGGCTTCATGCCGTCGATGGACGAAGGCGGCTTCGTGCTCGACTATCACACGCGCCCCGGCACCTCGATCACCGAGACCGACCGGCTCATGCGTCAGATAGAAGGCATCCTGCGCGCGAACCCGAACGTCGCGACATGGTCGCGCCGCACGGGCGCAGGTCTGGGCGGCGACCTCAACGAGCCGAACAAGGGCGACTTCTTCGTACGCCTGAAGTCGGGCTCGCGCGAACCGATCGACGCCGTGATGGAGGAAGTCCGCTCGAGCGTCGAAAGCCAGGTGCCGGGCGTAAGCGTGGAACTCGCGCAACTGATGGAAGACCTGATCGGCGACCTGACTGCGGTGCCGCAGCCCGTGCAGATCAAGATCTATTCCGACGACCAGAACGTGCTGACCAGCACCGCCCAACGCGTGGCGGCGCGCATTGCAAAGATCGACGGCATCGTGGAAGTCAACGACGGCATCAACCCCGCCGGCGACGCCATCGACCTGCACATCCGCCCCGACGCGGCCGCCGCGGAAGGCATGGACCCGCAGGCGATTGCGCAGCAGGTGAACGATCTGCTCGACGGCAACGTGGCCACGCAATTCCAGAGCGGCCCGAAGACGATCGGCGTGCGCGTGCGCGCGGAAAACGCGGCGCACCTCACCGACACCGCGCTCGGACGACTGCCGATACGCGCGCCGGATGGCCACATCTTCGCGCTTTCACGCGTCGCGGACCGTATTGCCGTTTCGGGTCAGCCCGAGATCAGCCGCGACAATCTCAAACGCATGGCCGCCGTGACTGCCCGCATCGAAGGGCGCGACCTCGGCTCGACCATCGCGGACGTGCAGCGCGCGCTCGCCGAGCCCAACCTGCTGCCCACGGGCGTCTATTTCGAACTGGGCGGCCTTTACCAGCAGCAGCAGATCGCGTTCAAGGGCCTGCTCGCGGTGTTCGGCGCCGCCGTTGCGCTCGTATTCGGCCTGCTGCTCTTTCTCTACGAGCGTTTTCGCGTGGCGATCGCCGTGATGGCGATGCCGCTGCTCGCCACCGGCGCGGTCTTCATCGGGCTGTGGCTCACGGGCATCGAGCTCAATATCTCCGCCATGATGGGCATGACGATGATCGTGGGCATCGTGACCGAGGTGGCGATCTTCTATGTTTCGGAGTTTCAGGGGCTGGTGCGCGACGAGGGCCTGAGCGTCGACGACGCGCTCCTCGCAGCGGGCCGCAACCGCCTGCGGCCGATCGCGATGACCACCATCGCCGCGATCCTCGCGCTGCTGCCGCTCGCCTTCGCGCTCGGCCAGGGTTCCGCGATGCAACAGCCGCTGGCCGTGGCGATCATTTCGGGGCTCATCGTGCAGATGCCGCTCGTGCTGCTCGTCCTGCCAGCCCTCCTGCGCGTGCTGCTCGCACGCGGCGCCGGCCCGGAGAAAGGTGCCGCTTAAGCACCGGTTAAGCCGGGATGAGCGACAATAACGAGTTGAATCTGGGGAGCGAGCGATGCGCCTGCTGGTAGTGGAAGACGACGAAATGATTGCCGAAACGGTGCTCGACTCGATGCGCCGCGAGGGCCATGCCGTCGACTGGGCGCGCGACGGGCGGGAAGCGGAGCTTTCGCTCGACAACGGCGTGTACGACCTCGTGCTACTCGATCTCGGGCTGCCGAAGAAAGACGGCATCGAGGTGCTCAACGGCTATCGGCGCAAGGGCGGCGAAGCGGCCGTGCTGATCCTGACTGCGCGCGATTCGGTGACGGACCGCATCGCCGGGCTCGACGCAGGCGCCGACGACTACCTCATCAAGCCCTTCGATCTCGACGAGCTGGCCGCGCGCACGCGCGCCATGCTACGCCGCCGCACGGGCCAGAAGCAGCCTGTCTACACGCACGGCGGCCTCGCGCTCGACCCCGCCGCGCACGAAGTGACGAAAGACGGCGAGAACATCGCACTCGTGCCGCGCGAGTTCGCGTTGCTGCGCGTGCTGATCGAGCAACCCGCGCGCGTGTTCACGAAGGCCGAACTCGAAGAGCGCATGTACGGCTGGGGCGAGGAAGTCGGCAGCAACGCCATCGAGGTGCATGTGCACAGTTTGCGCCGCAAGATCGGCACCGAGCAGATCGTGACCGTGCGCGGCGTGGGCTACCGGCTCAAGAGACCGGAATGAATTCCATCCGCCGCCGCCTGCTGGGCTGGCTCATCTGCGGCTTCGCGGCCGGCTCCGTGGTGGCGGGCTTCGGCATTTTTCACAGTGCGCGCGAAGAAGCCGGCGAGCTCTTCGATTACGAGCTGCACGCCGTGGCGCGCTCCATGCCCGCGAACGTCGCGACGGCACGCGAGGTCGAGCAGTCCGGGCCCGGCTTCGAAGAGATCGCCGACGATCGCATTCTCATCGAGGTCTGGGACCGCGACGGCAAACTCGTCTACCGCTCGCAGGAAACGCCCGTGCTGCCGCGCCAGCCCGTCGGCTTTCGCACGATCGAGCAAGACGAGGTGCATTGGCGCGTGTTCGTCCTCGCGCAGCCCGAGCGCTTCGTCCAGGTCGCGCAGCCCATCTCCGTGCGCGACACGCTTGCGCTGCGCCTCGCGCTGCACACGCTTTGGCCGCTCGCTTTGCTCGTGCCGGTAGCCATCCTGCTCGTGCTGTTCGTCGTGACGCGCGGGCTCGCGCCGGTGCGCGCGTTGTCGGCGCTGCTCGCCTCGCGTTCGGTCCACGCGCTCGAACCGTTGAGCCTCGACGGCTCGGTGCCCCTCGAACTGCGCCCGCTCGTCGTCGCGCTCAACGACCTGCTCGATCGCCTGAACGCGGCCTCACAGGCACAACGCACCTTCATCGCCGACGCGGCGCATGAGCTGCGTTCGCCGCTCGCCGCGCTCAAGCTGCAATGGCAGGCGGCGCTCCACGACGGCACGCTGAGCGGCGAGCCGCGCACGCTCGAGCGCATGCAAACACGCCTGAACCGGACCATACGCCTCGTGCAGCAGTTGCTCACGCTCGCCCGCGAAGACGCGCAGGCGTCCGCCCCTGCGGACGTCGTGAGCTTGCGGCGGCTGGGCGAGCAGTCCATCGGCGACTTCTCGCTGCTTGCCGAGGAGAAAGGCATCGACCTCGGGCTGGAGTCGCGACCGCCCGTTACGCCCCAGGACATCTGCAACGTGAGCGCCGACGCGCATGGCCTCAACACCTTGCTGAACAACCTGCTCGACAACGCGATCCGCTACACGCCGGCAGGCGGCAAGATCGATCTCGTGCTCACGCGCGCGCAGGGCGCGTTCGGCTTCGAAGTCGTGGACAACGGGCCCGGCATTCCCGAAGGCGATCTCGAGCGCGTGCTCGACCGCTTCTTCCGTGGCGATCATGCCCAGGGCGCGGGCAGCGGACTCGGTCTGTCGATCGTCGCGCGCATCGCGCAACGTCAAGGCCTGACGTTCACGCTGCGCAACAACCCGGGTGGGCGCGGGCTCACCGCTGCGGTCACCGGGCTGCAGGCACGCGAAGGCGCCGAGGGCAGCCTGGCTCCCAGCAAAGCCGCCAGGGCTACGAGCGATTCTGCGTAGGGCCGGCTTGGGGCCGCGCAACGGGACGCTGAGGCGCGCCGCTTCTTCACCCGGTCAGCGATTCGTGATCGACAGCATGCTGCCCGTATACGTTGAACAGATCGTCGCAGAACGCGCGCACGATGGGCTTTTCGGCGGCGCTGCGCTTGACGGCCAGATGCATCGGCACGTCGAACCCGAACGTGGTGCGCCCGAGCACCCGGATGAGGCCGCGCTGCTCGAACGGTTCGGCATGATGCGCCGGCAGATAGCCGATATGGCTGCCCGAGAGAATCAGGACCGTGGCCGCGTCGATGCTGTCGGCAATCGCCGTCACCTGGCGCTCGCCGATGCCCGCAAGCTCCTCGGGAATCGGATAGCTGCGCCACACCCAGTCGTGCTCACGCAGGCCGTCGACGTTGACGTGAAGCGCGTCATGAAACAGCGCATGCCCGCGCCCGCAGCACAGCACCTGGCGCTCGCTGAACAGCTCGGTGTAGTCGAGGCCCGCCACGCGGTGCCAGAAGTAGCCGATCGCAAGGTCGAGCTGGTTGTTGACGAGGCTTTCCTCGAGCTCCTGCGGAGCGGCCACCTTCATCGTGAAACGCACGGCCTGGTCGCGCTTGCGAAACGCGCCAATCGCTTCGGCGAGCCGCGCATTCTCGACATGCGAAGCCTGCCCGATGAGGCCGATGCCTAGCGTGCCCACCAGCTTGCGGTCGATGTCGCGCACGCGCGCGACGAATTCCGTTGTTGCCGCAACCAGCGCGCGCGCCGAGGGCACGAAACGTTCGCCCTTCGATGTGAGGCGAAAGCCGCCGCGCCCGCGCTCGCAAAGCTTGAAGCCCACGCGGGCCTCCAGTGCCGAAAGCTGCGTGCTGATGGTGGACTGCCGCACGCCGAGCGTGGCTTCGGCTGCCGTGATGCCGCGCGCGTCCACCACGGCGAGAAAGACGCGGATGAGCCGCAGGTCGAGGTCGGAGGTATTGGAGAACATGCTGCTCACATTGGAAAGCCCAACGCCTTGATGCCCTTGATCCACGCGCGCTTCCATCCGCCTTCGGCGTCGGCGCCGTCGAACGCATGGAACGTGACCTTCGCGGCGAGCCAGCGCACCGGCTCCGGCGGGATATACGTCGGGCTCTGGTTGGCGATATCGAGCGCACGCTCGGGGCTCTTGCGATCGAAGAGGATGTTCAGGCCCATGAACGCGCCGAAACGGCTCGCCGCCACGCCAAAGCCCGTGTAGCCCGCCACGAATACGGCCTTGCCGTTCAGATAGCGCTTCGCGAACACGGAGCCGCGCGAACAGTAGTCGATCGGGCCGCCCCACGCATGCGAGAAGCGCACATCACCAAGCTGCGGAAAAGTGCGGTAGAACGCCTGCGCGAGCCGATAGTAGGTCTCGGCTTTCTGGTCCTGTGGCGGGTTCGGATCGCCGTCGAAGTGATAGCTCACGAGGCCGCCGAAGATAATGTTGTTGTTCTTCGTGAGGCGGAAGTAATTGAGCTGCGTGCGCGTATCGTAAATGCCCTGGCGATTCTTCCAGCCAATGCGCGCAAGCTGTTCGCCGGTGAGCGCCTCGGTGGCGAGCACGTGGTCGCGCACCTGCAACACACGGCGATTGATGTCAGGAATGCCGACCTTTGCGGTACCGCTGCCGAACACGACGCGGGGCGCGCGCACGCTGCCTTCAGGCGTCTTGACGTAGACGGTCTGGCCTTCGTCGACGACTTCGATGAGCGGTGTGTGCTCGTGGAGTTTCACGCCGAGTGTAAGCGCCGCACGCTTGAGGCCCCACGCGAGCTTCGCCGGATGCACGATGCCGCTGCGATTGCGCGACCACAGGGCCCCGGCGAACAACGGCGAATCCAGTTGCTCGCGCGTGGCTTCCTGGCCGAGCAGGACGACATCATGCCCGTAGCGCTTGTGTAGCTCGTAGTCGCCGCGCAAGTGCCCGACATGCTCCGGATCGACCGCCACGGTCATTTCGCCGTTCCATTCGATGTCCGCGTCGATGCCGTAGCGCTTGAGCGTTTCCTCGAAGCCGTCCAGATTGCGATGGCCGAATTCCTCGAGCTGTGCGATGTCGTCAGGGAACACGCGCACGGCATTGGGCAGCCCGTGCATCACCGACGTCGAGATGATGCCGCCTGCGCGGCCCGAGGCGCCATGCGCGACCTTGCCCGCCTCGATCAGCACGACGTTCAGATGCGGCATCTGCTCTTTGGCCTGCACAGCCGCCCAGAGCCCCGTGAAGCCGCCGCCGACGATCAACAGGTCGGCCTCGACGTTGGCAGTGAGCTTCGGCTCGGTCGGCGGCT
>DATBXG010000442.1:0-5361 GCA_036514415.1 Paraburkholderia sp. | reverse complement strand
ACCGTCGCCACGTTCACCATGCCGGGCGCGTCCACGAAGCGATAGGGCAGCGCGCCGGCGTCGCGCAGGTCGGCGAGGCGCCTGCCCATGAAGCGCTTCGCCGAGACCACGGTGTTGGCGGGATCGTCGGTCTGGTGCGTCACAGCTTCGTGCCCCACCTGGGTCTCGCCCGAGGGCAGGTAGCGCACGACGGAGGGCACCAGCAGCGCGCCCTGTGCGTCCGGCAAGACCCGGGCGACGGCGCTCTGCACGGTAGCGACGAGCGAATTCGTCGTGCCGAGGTCGATGCCGGCCGCAAGCCGGTGTTGATGCGGGGCGGCCGCACGGCCAGGTTCGGCAATCTGCAGCAGGGCCATGTCAATATGTCCTCGGCAGGTGGATCGAAAAGTTCCGACGTGCTCAGACCGCGAAGCTTTCCCCGCAACCGCAACTGGCTTTCGCGTTGGGGTTGTGGAACTTGAAGCCTTCGTTCAGGCCTTCGCGCACGAAATCGAGTTCGGTGCCGTCGAGCATCGGCAGGCTGCGCGGATCGACGACGATCGTCACGCCGTGCGTCTCGTAGCACTGGTCTTCGGCATTCGGCGTATCGACGAACTCGAGCGCATAGGCGAAGCCCGAGCAGCCGCTCGTCTTGACCGCAATGCGCAGTCCAACGCCGCTGCCGCGTTTCAGCAGCGATCTTTCGACGTGCCGCGCAGCGGCCGGAGTGAGGGAGAGCGTCATGGCGGGCCTCAGACGGAGAAGGAACTGCCGCAGCCGCAACTGCTCTGCGCGTTCGGGTTCTGGATCACGAAGCGCGAGCCTTCGAGGCTGTCCTCGTAGTCCACTCGCGCACCGAGCAGATACTGCTGGCTCATCGCGTCGATCAGCAGCGTGACGCCGTCGGTGACGATCTGCATGTCGTCGTCGGCGACCTGGTCGTCGAACGAGAACCCATACTGGAAGCCCGCACAGCCGCCGCCAGACACGTACAGTCTGAGCTTCAGTTGCGGGTTGCCTTCCTCTTCGATCAGCGACGCGACCTTGGCGGCGGCGCGCTCGGTGAAGTCCAGGAAGGCCGGTGCAGTGTCCGGTGCGGCGGTCACGGGCGGGTGTAGCGTTTCCATCATGCGGGTCCTCGTTCGGGTGAGCGCGTGTCGATTACCGGACGCCGCCGGTGCCGGACGCGCAGGCCGGCTGTTCGGTGGTGAGGCTGCCCGCGCCGGCCTCGCGGCGGCGCGACCGGAAATCGGCGACGGCCGCCTTGATGGCATCCTCGGCGAGGATCGAGCAGTGAATCTTCACGGGCGGCAATGCGAGCGCTTCAGCAATCTGGGTGTTGCGGATCGTCATGGCTTCGTCGAGCGTCTTGCCCTTTACCCATTCGGTGACAAGCGAGCTCGATGCGATCGCCGAGCCACAGCCATAGGTCTTGAAGCGCGCGTCCTCGATCACGCCCTCGCTGTTCACGCGAATCTGCAGCCGCATGACGTCGCCGCAGGCGGGCGCCCCGACCATGCCGGTGCCGACTGCCTCGTCGTCCTTTCCGAACGCGCCGACGTTGCGCGGATTTTCATAGTGGTCGAGGACCGCGTCGCTGTAAGCCATGACATGCTCCTGGTGGCGTTGCTGGAGGGGCCTGAAATCAGTGCCCGGCCCACTGGATCGAATGGAAGTCGACGCCTGCCTGCGCCATGTCCCATAGCGGGCTCATGCGGCGCAGGCGGCCCACCACGCGGGCCGCCTGTGCGATGGCGAAGTCGATTTCCGCGTCTGTCGTGAAGCGGCCGAGCGAGAAACGGATCGAACTGTGTGCCAGCTCGTCGTCGCGCCCCATCGCGCGCAGGACGTAGCTCGGTTCGAGGCTGGCAGACGTGCAGGCCGATCCGGAGGACACCGCAATATCCTTCATGCCCATCAGCAGCGATTCGCCCTCGACGTAGCGGAAGCTGACGTTGAGGTAGTGCGGCGCCGCGTGCGCTAGCTCGCCGTTCAACTCGACCGCGTCAATGGTCTGCAGGCCGGCCCAGAGCCGGTCGCGCTGTGCGCGGATGCGTTCGTTGTCGGCACGCATGCTTTCACGCGCGAGCCAGAACGCTTCGCCCATGCCGACGATCTGGTGTGTTGGCAGCGTGCCCGAGCGCATGCCGCGCTCGTGGCCGCCGCCGTGCATCTGCGCTTCGATGTGCACGCGCGGCCGGCGGCGCACATAGAGCGCGCCGATGCCCTTCGGGCCGTACACCTTGTGCGCGGAGAGCGACATCAGGTCGACCGGCAGCGTGTCGAGATCGATCGGGACCTTGCCGGCGGCCTGCGCGGCGTCCACATGAAGCAGCACGCCGCGCGCACGGCACAGCGCGCCGAGCGCGGCAATGTCCTGCACGACGCCAGTTTCGTTGTTGACGAACATGACCGACGCGAGCACGGTGCCGGGCTCGAGCGCGGCCTCGAACGCGGCGAGGTCGACGAGCCCGTTCGGCCGCACGGGCAGTACCGTCACCTCGAAGCCTTTGCGTTCGAGTTCGCGCATGGTGTCGAGCACGGCCTTGTGCTCGGTCGCAAGCGTTACCAGACGGTTGCCGCGCGACCTGTAGAAGTGGGCGGCGCCCTTGAGCGCCAGATTGTTCGATTCGGTGGCGCCCGACGTCCAGACGATTTCGCGCGGGTCGGCGTTCACGAGGCTCGCCACCTGCTCGCGCGCGAGTTCCACGGCTTCGTCCGCGGCCCATCCGTAGGCATGCGAGCGGCTCGCCGGATTCCCGAAGATCTGCGTCATATAGGGCAGCATGCGACGCGCGACGCGCGGGTCCACGGGCGTGGTGGCGGCGTAGTCCAGATAGACGGGCTGGACGCGGCGTTCGGGATCGCGGAGAACATCCGGCATGGCGGGCTCCTTGGGAGCGGATGGGAGAGGCGGACGAAAAATCGCAACATCCATGCCACGGTTATTTTTTTGCCGGGTATCGTTACTTTTCACCCGAGGTTGTTTTCTTTGTTCGTTACCTGCGCTGGACAGCAGTTCAGGCTTGTTGCGTTTGTCGGCTTTGTCGGCTCGTTGCGCAACTCACCCGGGCGCTTCTTCAGCGTGGGCTGAATCTTGCTTTATCGCGATTTGTGCTGTTGTTGCGCCGTGGTGCCTCGACCGGGCCATAGCAGGAGCGGAGGGATTCATGCAAAAGTCACGTGCAGGCGAGGGCCGTCGCGAGCTTGACGCGGTCTATGAGGTCAGCAAAACGCTGGTGTCGTCGCTGGACGTCGCGCAGACGTTCCGGACGTCGGTGCAGTATTTGTTGCACGCGCTCGACTGGCAGCGTGCATTCGTCGTGGTGGCGGAACCGGACGGCCAACTGCACGGGTTGTGCAGCGCCGGCCTCTCGAGCGACGAGCATCGGCGTATCCGCTTCTATCCGGGCGAAGGCATCGTGGGCCGGGTGTACAAGAGCGGCATACCCGCGGTCATTCCGGACGTGCGCGACGAGCCCGTGTTCCTCGACCGCACGGGCAGTGCGGGCAAGCCCGGCGAATTTGGGGACGCGCGCGTAGCCATGCTCGCGACGCCGATTCTCCAGGAGCGCCGCACGCTCGGCGTGCTCGCGGCGTTTTGCGTCAATCCGGACGGCGCACGGATGTTCGCGGGCGACCTGGATCTGATGAAGATCGTCTCGACGCTGATGGGGCAGGCGCTGCTGCTTCATCGCAGCGTGAGCGCCGCGCACGACCGGATGCAGGAAGAGGTGCGGCGCATGCAGAAGGCGATTCGCCCGTTTCAGCCGCTCGACCAGGTGGTCGGCGTATCGGAGCCGATGAGCAGGATCTTCGAGCAGGTCCATCAGGTCGCGCCGACGCGGACCACCGTGCTGTTGCGGGGCGAAAGCGGCACCGGCAAGGAGGTGATCGCGCGGGCAATCCATCGCCTCTCGCCACGCAGCGATCAGGCGTTCGTATCGGTCAACTGCGCGGCCCTGACGGAGTCGCTGCTCGAGAGCGAGCTGTTCGGCCACGAGAAGGGGGCGTTCACGGGAGCGCAGGGCCAGCGCAAGGGGCGCTTTGAACTCGCGCATGGCGGCACGCTCTTTCTCGACGAGATCGGCGACATTTCGCCGTCGTTCCAGGCGAAGCTGCTGCGTGTGCTGCAGGAACGGGAGTTCGAGCGCGTTGGCGGCTCGGCGCCCGTGAAAGTCGACGTGAGACTCATTCTTGCCACCAACCGCAATCTCGAACGCATGGTGAAGGACGGCGAATTTCGCGCCGACCTCTATTACCGCATCAACGTCGTGAGTATCCAGTTGCCGCCGCTTCGCGAACGGCGCGAGGACATCCCGGAGATGGCGCAGTATTTTCTCGATCGCTTCAATCGCGACAACGGACGCAAGCTTTGCTTCAGCCAGGACGCGATGCGCGTGCTGACGAGCTGCTATTGGCCGGGCAACGTGCGCGAGCTAGAGAACTGCGTCGAACGCACGGCGACGATGACGCATAGCGACGTCATCGACCGTCTCGCGTTTCTTTGCCAGGAAGATCAGTGTCTCACCCGCGTGCTGCATCACATCGAGCGCGAAGACGCTGTGCGCCCCGGGCGTCTGGCCGACATCCCGATCCGCGAGATTCCGGGCGCGCCGCCGGCGCACGCCGGGGCGGGGTCGCGCGAAGGCGACTCGCCGTATGCGCTGCCCGACGATCTGGAGGACGACCGGCTCCTGGATGGAGCACCTGAGGCCTGCCACTCAGCCGATGCGGAAGACGGCAAGCCCGAAGGCGAGCGCGAGCGCCTCATCTGGGCGATGGAGCGGTGCGGCTGGGTTCAGGCGAAGGCCGCGCGTCTGCTCAGGATCACGCCGCGGCAGATCGGCTACGCCCTTCACAAATACGGCATCGAAGTCCGTCGCTTCTGACGGCGGCGCCACGCTTGGCGCTTGCCCTGTTCTCGTCGACGCCATTGACGCGCCGCCCTGCTTCATTCGCGACGGGGTGGCGCGCCTCCCCGAATCTCCCCGCCATACCCGTTCCACTGCTTCGTCGCGCGCGAGTTGGCCGCGATGCGCGTGCCCGTTGTGGGCTTTGTCGCAACAGCGACAGAAAGCGACGCGCTTGTTCGATTTGAGCGTCGGCGTAGCCGGACAAATTGCACGAGAGATTCGCTGAAGCCCCTTGGAAAAGGGGCTTTCGCGCATGGCATGGATCTGGCTTTTATCCTCCCGCGTAGCCACTCCCGGTTGCGAGGAGATATCCATGCAAGATAGCGCGAATGCCAGCACGCTGCCCGCTGCCGCCTATATCGGCATCGGGCAGATCAAGCCCCTGGGGTCGGCCATCGAAGTGCCGGTCGCAGGCGGCGGCTGCGGTTCACAAGGTGGCGAAGGCAAGGCGAGCTGCGGCTCGTCG
>DATBXG010000441.1:0-3129 GCA_036514415.1 Paraburkholderia sp. | reverse complement strand
GCACGCGCGAAGCACCTGCTCGACGGCGGCATGGACGGCACGGAGTTCATCAAGGCGATCGACGCAGGCGCGCTGCCGGCAGTAGCGTTCTACAAACCGCAGGGCAACCTGAACGAGCACGCGGGCTACACCGACGTGGCGAGCGGCGACCAGCACATCGCCGATGTCATCGCGCATCTGCAGAAGAGCCCGCAGTGGAACAACATGGTCGTGGTCGTCACCTACGACGAAAACGGCGGCTTCTGGGATCACGTCGCGCCGCCCAAGGGCGATCGCTGGGGTCCGGGCACGCGCATTCCGGCGCTGATCATCTCGCCGTACGCGAAGAAGGGCTACGTCGATCATACGCAGTACGACACGACCTCGATCCTGCGTCTCATCACGCGCCGCTATTCGCTGCCCACACTGCCGGGTCTCGCGAACCGCGACGCCACGCTCAAGAGCAACGGCGCCCAGCCGATGGGCGATCTGACCAACGCGCTCGACATCAAGCTTTAAGCGCAAGAAAACATCGGAACATCGATCACCGGATGTCGCTCATCAGGTTTGACGGGCAGCCTTCGGGCTGCCCTTTTTATTGCGTTGCGGATTCAGCGCGGTGGGCGCCGACCAGCGCCTGCCGCGCGCGGCGCCGCGACGTTTCAACTCGGATTTCACGGTGACGGGGAGCTCGTCGCGACACCGATTCCCGGCATCTCGAACCCGAACGAGTTTCGTCGCATGGTGTTACTCGCTCAGGCGGCCGAGGAGCCGGTGCCGTCGCGGCTCGTGGCATGAGGTTTCTTGATCCGGCCTTGATTGGCGACTTTTCCAAAAGCAAAAAGCCCGGCGAGGAAGGCCGGGCTTTTTGTTCGTTTGATCTGGCGCGACAGGAGGGGCTCGAACCCCCGACCCTCGGCTTAGAAGGCCGATGCTCTATCCAGCTGAGCTACTGTCGCGTGGACGTGCGCGAGGCCGCAAGCGGGCCTCACGAAGACGGGGCTGGATTATACCGCGATCGTCTCACGTGGTCGCGCGCTGCTCGTCGCGTTTACCGGGGCCAGTCTTGCCAGAATCAAACCGGCTGCTGGTGCAACGCGAACCAGCCAAGGAAGATCGCGCCCGCGATCAGGCAATACACACCGAACGATGCCAGGCGCCCACGCCCCTCGAAATAGCGCATCAGGAACTTCACGCTCAGCCAGGCCGCGATACCGGTGAGCACGCCGCCAACGAGCGCCGTCATCAGTTGGTCTCGAGCATGAAAGAGCTTGGGCAGTTCGAGCACGCCAGCCGCGAAGATGATCGGCGTGCCGAGCAGGAACGAGAACTCCGCGGCCTTTTCCGCCGTAAGTCCCGCAGCATTGCCCGCGATCATCGTGAGGCCGCTACGCGAAAAGCCGGGAATGAGCGCGCCGATCTGCGCGAGACCGACGAAAAACGCCTGGCGGAACGTGAGCTTCTCGGGCGGACGATGCGCGCGCGCCCGCTGGAGGCGATCGCCGAACCACAGCAGCACGCCGTTGACCATCAACGCCGCCGCGACGATGCGCAGATCGTGAAAGAGCACCTCGATGCGCTTTTCGAACACGAGGCCAACAATACCCGTCGGTATCGTGCCGATGATGAGCGCCCACATCATGTGTCCATCATCGTTCTTGCGTCCGGCCAGCGAGCCGAAGAAGCCGCTGATCAGCGCGACCCAACGCTCACGGAAATACCAGAGCAGAGCGACGGCAGTCCCCAGGTGCAGCGCGACGAGGAAAGGGAGCAACTGTGGCGCGTGCTTGTCGATGTGCATGCCGAATACAGCCGGCACGAGCAGCGTATGACCGAGACTGCTGACGGGAAAAAGTTCGGTGACGCCTTGCAACACGCTCAGGAAGAGTAGAAACCAGAGACTCACGCGCGGATCCTCGTAATGGTGGTGTAAGGTGCCGGACCGTTGCGGAGCCGGTGCGGCAAAGCGCACCGATTATGCCTGGGCCGAATTGCAGCGCCAAGCCTGGAGACCTATTTGTCGGAAAAGTTACCGCGTCGCAACAAAATTGTCTGCGAATGCACGGGTTCTGGCGCGAACGCTGGGGAGTGTCGCGCCGCGGGGAGGATTCAGGAGGGACAGAATACGCTGCGATCAGCGCGCCATTTTGTAAAAAAAGTACGCGCTACTGCCGACAAAGAGGCTGAACAGCGCCATGCTCATTGCCATTGCGAGGTCCATACAGGTCTCCTGCGAAATTGCGCTGTGCGCAAGCGCACGGTCATGCGGATTATCCTGACTCTCGTCCTTCAACAAAACTCACGCTTTCCCGACGCGGGTTTTCACGCATGCGAAAGCGGCGCAAAATCCGCCTGCCCGGCGCAAGCGCGCCGCCCACTCTTCCAACCACCCCGGGCTCGCCCATGAACGCCAATCCGCAGCACGACATTCTCTCCCTTTCGCGCGGCGCCTCGACGCTGCGCTTCGCACCTTGGGCCGGAGGACGATTGCTCTCGTGGCACGTGGACGGCCAGCCGGTCGTCGTGTGGCCGGACAATGCGAACTGGGCCGAGCCGGCGCGCGTGCGTGGCGGTAATCCGCTGCTGTTCCCGTTTCTTGGCCGTCATCGCGTGGACGGTCAGATCGGCCGCTGGCGCGACGCCCAAGGCGTGGTTCGCGATCTGCCGATGCACGGCTTCGCGCGTGACCTGCCCTTCGCGGCGCAAGTCGACGACGATGGCCATGGCCTGCGCATGACGCTCGTCGACTCCGACGCCACACGCACCGGATACCCGTTCGCCTTTCGCTTCGAAGCGCTCTACCGTCTGGCCGACGCGCACACGCTCGACGTGACCCTGAACGTCACCAACACCGGCTCGGAGCCGCTACCGTGGTACGCAGGACATCATTTCTATTTCGCCTTGCCGCACGTCCAGCGCGCGCAAACGACGCTCGACCTGCCGGCTACACAGCGCCGCCATCAGCTCGCGGACGGCTCGATCAGCGCGCCCGAGCCGGGTGAGAAGCAGTACCGGCTCGACGACGCACGCATCATCGACCGTTTTCATGTGCTCGAGCCCACGCCGCCCGCTTCGTCCGTCCGCCTTGTTGCACCGGGGCTCGACAGGCGGGTGACGATCGATCTGAACCGTCCCGGCTCGCTCGCCTGG
>DATBXG010000440.1:0-6186 GCA_036514415.1 Paraburkholderia sp. | reverse complement strand
AGGGCGAACTGGCGCGCCGCCACTTCATCGCACGCCGCCAGAGCTATCACGGCAACACGCTCGGCGCGCTCGCGATCGGCGGCAATGCGTGGCGGCGCGAGCCGTTCCTGCCGATCCTGATCGAGTCGCATCACGTGAGCCCGTGCTACGCGTACCGCGAGCGCCACGAGGGCGAAACCGACGAGGCCTACGCGCAACGTCTAGCCGACGAGCTCGAGCAGAAGATTCTCGAACTCGGGCCGGACACGGTCGCGGCCTTCGTCGCGGAAACCGTGGTGGGTGCAACGGCCGGCGCGGTGCCGCCCGTGCGCGAATACTTCCGCAAGATCCGCGCGGTGTGCGACCGCTACGGCGTGCTGCTGATCCTCGACGAGATCATGTCGGGCATGGGCCGCACCGGCTATCTGTTCGCGTGCGAGGAGGACGGCGTCTCGCCCGACCTGCTCACGATCGCCAAAGGCCTCGGCGCGGGCTACCAGCCGATTGGCGCGACGCTCGTGAGCCAGCGCATCTACGAGACGATCGTGGGCGGCAGCGGCTATTTTCAGCATGGCCACACCTATATCGGCCACGCCACGGCGTGCGCGGCGGCGCTCGAAGTGCAGCGCGTGATTGCCGAAGAGAAACTGCTCGACAACGTGCTCGCCCGCGGCGAGCAACTGCGCGCGCGTCTGCGCGAGCGCTACGCAGTGCATCCCTATGTGGGCGACGTGCGCGGCCGCGGCCTTTTCGTGGGGGTCGAACTCGTGAAGGACCGCGCCACGAAGGCGACGTTCGACCCGGCGCTCAAGCTCCACGCGGCGATCAAGCGCGAGGCGTTCGCGCGCGGCCTGATGGTCTACCCGATGGGTGGCACCGTGGATGGCAGGAACGGCGATCACGTGCTGCTCGCGCCGCCTTTCATCTGCACGGAGCAGAACATCGACACCATCGTCGATCGGCTGGCTGCCGCGATCGACGGCGCGCTCGATGTGGCAGGCGTCGCGCGCCCGGCGTGAGCTTTCATGTAAGCGATTGATGTGCAACTAACTGTCCAGCGCTCGCGCCGACCGCAAACGGCCGCGAGCGACCGGCCATGATTTCCAACGGAGCTGATCGATGACCCAGGACCAGAAGGCGCGGCTTCCCGCATTTGACGCAGCACGTGCGTCGCCCGAACAGAAGGCCGTGCTCGACGAGATCCTTTCCGGTCCGCGCGGGAACCTCAACGGGCCGTTCCTCGGCTGGATCCACAGCCCGGAGCTGGCGCAGCATGCGCAGCGCCTGGGCGCGTTCTGCCGCTACCAGACCGGTCTCTCGCTGCGCCTCTCCGAGCTGGCGATCCTCGTCACGGCCGCGCGCTGGCAGGCCCAGGCCGAGTGGTACATCCACTATCCGATCGCCCTGAAGGCGGGCGTGCCTGAGGCGCTGGCCGAGCAGATCCGCACGGGCGCGACACCGCACTTCGACGAGCCTGACGACGCGCTGATCTACGCGTTCACGACCGAGCTGTACGACACGAAGCGCGTGTCCGACACGACCTATGCGCGTGCCGTCGAGCGTTTTGGCCACGAAACCACGATCAACCTGGTCGGGCTGCTGGGCTACTACGCGCTGGTGGCGATGACGCTCAACGTCTTCGGCATGCGCGCCGAGGGTCAGACGACACTACCGTTCGCCGAGTAAGCGCGGCGCGCCCGCGCGAGGTTTGCACGACGCCCCATCCGGTTTCGCCGGATGGGGTATTTTTTTGCAGTGCGATTCCGCAGCGTGACAGCCATATTTCAGGCGAATATTTTGAAGCCCCAGTAATTCATGACGATTTGGCCGAAGCGGGGCAGTGGGAATCCGCCGTGAAGTGATTAATCGTACGGACGGTTTATCGGCGCAGAAAACGTTTCCACGCCTGTTGCTGCGGCTTTTGGTATTTTGAACGAGGCGGTTAATGGGGTTGCCCGTGCGACGTATTTATTGCAGTTGCAGTGCGGCATTTTCAGGCAATGCGCCATAAATAATATGACTGTTTGGCTGGGAAACTTGCCCGGTACGTTTTGCCGCACATGAACGGCACTCCGGGCAATTTGTGCGGAACGGAATTACCGGCGGTTTGCGGGTGCAAGGAATAACAGGGTTTTCAGCAAGTCTTATGGAAATCGCTTGCGCGTATTAATTCGAGTTGTTAGTCTTGCCAAACTCATTAATGACCGCCGCATTCTCATTATCGAAAGCGCGGTATGGTGGCGGGAGGTACGCTATCCCGCCCGGTTTTTTTCTCTGTGCGTCTTTTTTGCGGAGAACTTCATGCTTGATACGACCATCGACCTAGCCGAAAAGCCGCACGCCGCCATGGCCGGAATTGGCGACGTCGTCACCCTGAAGTCGGGCGGCCCGCGCATGACCGTCATGTACGCCGGTCCGGTTGGATTTGCCAGCGGTCACTGGTTGATCTGCCAGTGGTTCGACGAGCACGGCGAATTGCGTCAGGACATGTTCGCGCAAGACATGGTGCGGAACGAACCCCGGTCGATTCCGGCGGCGTTCGTCAAGATGCGCAGCCCGGCTGGCGGAAGGGCCGCGGGCGGAATCTGAACGGTATCTGAATCGCAGGCTCGGGCAGACCCGGTTGGGCAGACCTGGTCGGGCAGACCTGGTCGGGCAGACCCAGTCGGGCAGACCCGGGTAACCTTGCAGATTTGCAATAGCGGCCGGGCCAGTGTGCCCGGCCGTTTGCCTTATGTTTGCCTTATCGCTGGCCCTCGGCGGCGATACGCACGGCGAGACCGGCCAGCACGGTGCCCATGAGCCAGCGCTGAAGCTGGAGCCACGCCGGCCTGCCCGCGAGAAAGGTCGCAATTGTGCCTGCCGTCATGGCAACGGCGGCGTTCACGCTGATCGAGAGCGCGATCTGGACGCTGCCCAGCACGACTGACTGCGCCAGCACGCTGCCATGATGCGGGTCGATGAACTGCGGCAGCAGCGACAAGTACAGAATGGCGATTTTCGGGTTCAGCAGGTTCGTGACGAAGCCCATCAGAAAGAGCTTGCGCGGCCGGTCGGCCGGCAGTTCGCGCACCTGGAACGGCGAGCGGCCGCCCGGCTTGAGCGCCTGCCACGCGAGCCAGAACAGGTAGAGCGCGCCGCCCAGGCGCAGCGCGTCGTACGCGAACGGCACGGCCATGAGTAACGCGGTAATGCCGAACGCGGCGCACAGCATGTAGAACACGAAACCGAGCGCGACCCCGCCCAGCGAAATCAAGCCCGCCTTGCGCCCCTGGCAGATCGAGCGCGAGATCAGATAGATCATGTTGGGTCCGGGCGTGAGCGCCATGCCGAGTGCGACGGCGGCAAAGGCGAGCAGCGGGGCGGCGTGTGGCATGTCGGGCTCCGTGTTGAGTGCTGACGAGGTGTTGTCAGGCGGTGCGCGCCGGATCGGCGCGACCAAAGCGGTTGGATTCCCGGTGATTATTTCATGCGAAGACGGCGCGTGTGCGCCGTGGCCGCCGCGTTGGCCAGACGGACAAGCCGAAACTGCCTCAATGCGAGGAGCGCTCTCGCTCGGCGCTGCGCGTTTCGCGCGCCTGGACGCGGTCGTCGAGCCGTCGTGAAAAGAGGAGCATGCCCAGCCGGCGGCTGCGCACCTTCGTTTGCCCGCCGAGATCCTTCGGCGGATTCGGCTGAAGCGCCCAGAAAAGGGCAAGCAGCCAGCCAAGCACCGTCCAGCCGAGCACGGCATTGAAGACGGCGATGATCAGCAGGTCGTGTCGCTGGCGACGGTCCGCGATCAGCGCGGGGAGAAAGTAGAGCGCGACCACCGCTGCGAGAACGACGATCTCGAAGACGGAACGGCTCACCATGGTTCACTCTCCGGAATAGGGGCGGAATATGCCCGGTACATCATTGTCGCGCGGATCGGCCCTGGGCGCACGGCATGCCCTGACCGGACGGCTAACGGTGAGTGCAAGGGGGTGTCGGCAGGCGGGGGTTCGGGTCTATGATCGGGCTTTTCATCGCACGGAACCGACACCATGATCTCCGACCCGTCCGAGGCCACCCGCCATCTGGATCACGACGTGCTGCGCGCCTTTGTCGAGCGCAAATGGCATGACGAGATCGTACCCGCGTTGACCGACTACATCGCGGTGCCGGCCAAGAGTCCGGCGTTCGACCCGCAGTGGGCGCAGCACGGCTATCTCGAGCGCGTCGTGCAGGAGGCGGCGAAATGGGCCGAGCAGCAGCCGGTGCGCGGCCTGAAGCTGGAGATCGTGCGCCTGCCCAACCGCACGCCGGTGATTTTCTTCGAGGCGCCCGCCACGCGCTCGGGCAGCACCGAGACGGTCGTACTCTACGGCCACCTCGACAAGCAGCCGGAATTCGCGGGCTGGCGCAACGACCTCGGCCCCTGGACGCCCAAGCTGGAAGATGGCCGCCTGTATGGCCGCGGCGGCGCCGACGACGGCTATGCGATCTACGCAAGCGTCACGGCGCTCGCCGCGCTCGACGCGCAAGGCATCGAGCGGCCGCGCTGCGTGGGCCTCATCGAAACCTGCGAGGAGTCGGGCAGTTACGACCTGCTGCCTTATGTCGACGCGCTGCGCGAGCGGCTCGGCAACGTGGGTCTCGTCGTTTGCCTCGATTCCGGCGCGGGCAATTACGACCAGCTCTGGCTCACCACGTCGCTGCGCGGGCTCGTGGCGGGCGATCTCGAAGTCGAAGTGCTCGAAGAGGGTATCCACTCGGGCTCGTACGGCGGCATCGCGCCTTCCAGCTTCCGCGTGATGCGGCAACTCTTCGAGCGTCTCGAAGACGCCGCGAGCGGGACGCTGCTGCCCAAGGGCTTTCATTGCGCGATTCCATCGCAGCGCCTGAGCGAAGCCGAGGCCACGGCGAAGATTCTCGGCGAGGGCGTCTGGAAGAGCATGCCCTGGGCGTGCGGCCAGGACGGCCGGCGTGTGCTGCCCACCACCACCGATCCGCAGCAGGCGCTGCTCGATTCCACGTGGCGGCCCTCGCTCTCGGTCACCGGCGCAGCGGGCCTGCCTGCGCTCGCCGACGCTGGCAATGTCTTGCGCCCGCGCACGGCGTTCAAGCTCTCGCTGCGTCTGCCGCCGCTCGTCGAGGCCTCGAAGGCCGTGGCGGAACTCAAGGCGCTGCTCGAATTCGATCCGCCCTACAACGCGAAGGTCACCTTCAAGCCAGATGCGGGCGCGGCCAACGGCTGGAGCGCCCCGGAACTCGCCCCGTGGCTCACCGAAGCGCTCAACGCCGCCTCGCGTACGCACTTCGGCGCGGATTGCGCCTATCTCGGCCAGGGCGGCACGATCCCGCTCATGAACGTACTGCAGGCGGGCTTCCCCAAGTCGCAGTTCATGGTGTGCGGCGTCCTCGGCCCCAAGTCCAACGCTCACGGGCCGAACGAGTTCCTGCACGTGCCCTATGCGAAGAAGCTCACGGCCACGGTGGCCGAAGTCATCGCCGCAGCGCCTTGATCGGGCGCCAGGGCGCGACCCGATGGCCGCGCCTTGCCCCGCGGGAGGTGCCTTAGTGGCGGTGAGGTGCCGGCGCGCCGTCTTGCGGCGGCGCGTCCTCTGCAGCATGCCCGTCGCCGTGGCATGAGCAGCTTTCGTCGTCGATGGGCTGTTCCAGACTCTTCATGATCCCGCACCCGGCGCTGCTGCTCCGATGAGCGTGGCAGCTCTCACGCAGCGTGCGCAACTGCTGCTCTAGTACGCGCATCGATTCGATCTGGTCATGAATGCGCGCGATCTGGCTGTCGATCAACTCGTTGACTTCGTCGCAGGGCTGGCTCGGATCGGCCTGGAAGCGACGCAGCATGCGGATGTCCGCGAGCCCGATGCCGAGCGACCGGCAATGGCGGATGAAGTTGAGCTGCGCGGCGTGGATGGCCGTGTAGCTGCGGTATCCGTTGGTCTCGCGCGCGGGCTCGTCCAGCAAGCCCTCGCGCTCGTAAAAGCGCACCGTTTCGACATCGCAGCGTGCGAAACGCGCCAGTTCACCAATTCGCATGGTCGCGGTTCTCCCAAATCACTTGACCCTGTAGCCGCTACAGGCTGTTCAATGATTGTGTCACTTTTGGGAGAGATCGGCGATGAACCATGGCTTCTTGTCGCGGCTTGGCGTTGCGCAGCGCCTGCGTGCGCGTGACGAGCAACGGACGGCTGGCGGCGCTCACGGCGCGTGTTGCGAGGC
>DATBXG010000439.1:0-2816 GCA_036514415.1 Paraburkholderia sp. | reverse complement strand
GGGACGGATGCCCACCGTCACCTTGTCGCCTTCGCGAGCCTTGCCCGGCTCGACGCCCACCTTCTGCGTATCGCCCGTCGCGTAGCGCACGACGATGCCGTCGCTTCCGACCTGCTGCACCGTGCCGTCGAGGAAGTTCATCTTCGGCGAGCCGATGAAGCCCGCCACGAAGCGGTTCGCCGGTGCGTGGTAGAGACGGTTCGGACTGCCGACCTGTTCGACATTGCCCGCAGAAAGCACGACTATCTTGTCCGCAAGCGTCATCGCCTCGACCTGGTCGTGCGTCACGTAGATCATCGTCGTCTTCAGCTCGTCGTGCAGGCGCGCAAATTCGAGGCGCATTTTCACGCGCAGCGCGGCGTCGAGGTTCGAGAGCGGCTCGTCGAACAAAAACACCTTCGGCTTGCGGGTGATCGCGCGCCCGATCGCCACGCGCTGGCGCTGGCCGCCCGAAAGCTGCTTCGGCTTGCGCTCGAGCAAGTGGTCGATGTGCAGGATCTTCGCGGCGTTCTTCACCGCCGCGTCGATCTCGGGCTTCTTCGCACCCGCGAGCTTGAGGCCGAACGCCATGTTGTCGTAGAGCGTCATGTGTGGATAGAGCGCGTACGACTGGAACACCATCGCGATGCCGCGCTTGGCCGGCGGCACGTCGTTCATGCGCGTGCCGTCGATCATCAAGTCGCCGCCGCTGATGTCCTCCAGCCCCGCGATCATGCGCATGAGCGTGGTCTTGCCGCAGCCGCTCGGGCCCACGAACACGACGAACTCGCCGTCGCCGATATCGAGGTTCACGTCGCGCAGCACTTCGTTGTCGTCGTAGCGCTTCAGTACGTCTCTGAGGATCACGCTTGCCATGATGTGTCTCCGTTGCCGCGGAATTGCGCAATACCGCTCAGTACGAGCGCGCTTGCGCGTGGTTGATTCGTTGCGCTACCCGCACGGGCAGCGTCGTCATGTCGTCGAAGATTTCGATTGCGCCCGCCTCGCGCAACTCATGCGCGTGCGCGTCACCGCCGACGTGCGTGCCGCCCACGAAGCCGAGCACCGTCATGCCCGCCGCGCGCGCCGCGCTCACGCCCGTCACGCTGTCCTCCACCACGAGGCAGGCGGCGGGCGCGAGGCCCATGCCCTGCGCCGCCGCGAGGTAGACGTCGGGCGCAGGTTTGGGCTTCGCGACGATATCGGCGCAATACACGCGCTCACCGAAAAAGCGCTCGAGCCCGTTGCGCGCCAGCACCTCGCGCACCACCGCGGTGTAGCTGTTGCTCGCGCAGGCCTTCGCGAGCGCCACGGCTCCCAGCGCGGCGAGCACGCCCGGAAAGAGCGGCGCCTCGCGCGCTTCGGCCTCGGCCACCGTGCGGATCGCATCGACATCGGCCGGCGTGAGGCTGCGCCCGAGCGCCGCGCCCGCGCCACCCAGCACCCGCTCGATGCGCTGGCCGAGCAGCGGCATCACGACGGGGGCGGCGTCCACGCCGGGCCAGCGCGCTTCGAGTTCGCGCACCAGGACACGGGCCGCCACGGCTTCGCTGTCGATCAGCACGCCGTCGCAGTCGCAGATCAGGGCTTGAATGGGCATCGCTTTGTCCATTTCGCTTTGTCCACTTACTTGACTGCCCCGAACGTAAGGCCGCGCACCAGCTGCTTCTGCGAAAGCCAGCCGACGATCAGCACCGGCGCCACCGCGAGCAGCGACGCCGCGGAGAGCTTCGCCCAGAAAAGCCCTTCCGGACTGGAGTACGAGGCGATGAACACGGTGAGCGGCGCGGCATTCGAACTGGACAGGTTGATGCTCCAGAATGCTTCGTTCCACGAAAGAATGATCAGGAGGAGCGCGGTGGAGGCGAGCCCGGGAACGGCCATCGGCATGAGCAGATAGACGATTTCCTGCCAGGTGGCCGCACCGTCCATGCGGCCGGCTTCGAGAATGTCGCGTGGAATCTCATTGAAGTACGTGTAGGCCATCCACACCGCAATGGGCAGGTTGATGAGCGTATAGACGATGATCAGCCCGCTCACGGTGTCGAGCAGCCCCGTGTTCTTCCACAGCAGGTAGATCGGAACGAGCACGCCCACCGAAGGCATCATCTTCGTGGAGAGCATCCACAGCAGGATCTTCTGCGTGCGCTGGTTTGGGAAGAACGCCATCGCATAGGCCGCGGGCACGGCGAAAATCAGGCACACGATCGTCACGCCGGCCGAGATCATCACCGAATTCCAGGCGAACGCGAAATAGTTGCTGCGCGCGAACACCTCGCGGAAGCTGTCGAGCGTCGGCAGGAAGAAGATCGTCGGTATATAGGCTTGCTGCTCGGTCTTGAATGCCGTGATCGTCATCCAGAAGATCGGGAAGAACAGCGCGATCGCGATTAGCCAGGCGAGCAGCCCGGGCAGCACGCGGCCGATGAACTGCATCGGCGACGAATGGTTGACTGCGTCCGCCGATTGCGCGGGTGTAGCGGTAATCTGGCTCATTTTTCGTACTCCCCTTTGAGGTTGCGCGCGAGCATGCGCACGAGGAAGAACGACACGATGTTCGCGAGCACGACGGCGAGAATGCCGCCAGCCGAGGCGATGCCCACGTCGAACTGCTGCAGGCCCAGCGAGTAGATCAGGTAAGTGAGATTGGTGGTCGCATTGCCGGGGCCGCCGCCCGTGGTCGTGTAGATCTCGGCGAAGATCGAGAGCAGGAAAATGGATTCCATCATCACGACAACGGCAATCGCACGCCGCAAGTGCGGCAGCGTGATGTAGAAGAACAAGGCGATCGGGCCCGCGCCGTCGATCTTCGCCGCTTCCTTCTGCTCCTGGTCGAG
>DATBXG010000438.1:0-2740 GCA_036514415.1 Paraburkholderia sp. | reverse complement strand
GATCTTGTAAAGCGCGGAGGAGAGCCCCGTGGCGAGCGCGCCCGCCAGCACCCCGGCAATGAGGCAGAAAAAGAGCGCCGTGCCATGCGGCGGCAGGGTCTGCATGGGGAAGAGCGGCCCGGTGCCGAAGAACACGGAGCGCGCAAAGCCCGCCACGGCGCATGCGAGCGCCACGGGCAGGAAGCTGCGCGGGCGCCATTCGAACAGCAGCAGCTCGACGGCGAGCAGCACGGCTGCGACCGGCGTGCCGAACACGGCCGTCATGCCCGCTGCCGCGCCCGCCACGAGCAGCGTCTTGCGCTCCGCGGAGGTCACGCGCACGCACTGCGCGAGCAGCGAGCCGAGCGCGCCGCCCGTCATGATGATCGGGCCTTCCGCGCCGAACGGGCCGCCGCTGCCGATCACGATGCCCGACGAGAGCGGCTTGAGGATGGCCACCTTCGGCGACATCTTGCTCTTGCCGAAGAGGATGGCCTCGATGGCTTCGGGAATGCCGTGGCCGCGAATCTTCTCGGAGCCGAAGCGCGCCATCATGCCGACGATCAGCCCGCCAATCACGGGCACGACGATGACCCAGGCCCCAAGCGTGTTGAGCGCAGGCGAGCGGTCGGCGAACGAGAACTGGCCAAAGAAGAACAGGTTCGTGAACCAGTGGATCAGGCTCAGCAGCACGAACGCCGCGAGCGTGGCCAGTGCGCCGATCACGGCGGCCAGCACGCTGATGCCGGGCAGGCGTGCGTTCGCCGAAAAGTCTCGCTTGTGGGAATCGTCGGTATGCATGGTCTTTAAAGATCGATACGCGGAATGGTGAATGCGCCGTCGAGCGATCTCAACTCGGCGCGATGCAGTGCGGCAAGGCGCGCAAGCAGCTTCTCGCCGGCGGGGAGCAGGTGCACTTCCACCTGGCGGCGGTCGCGCTCGCTCACGCGGCGCTCGACGAGCTCGATCGCCTCGCAGCGCGAGACGAGCGCAACCACGCCGTGATGCTGCGCCTGCAGGCGCTCGGCCAGCTCGCCAATGGTCGCCCACGAGCGGCCGGGATAGCCCTTGACGTGCAGCAGCAGCAGGTATTGCAGCGGCGTGATGCCTTCGGCCTGCGCGGCCTGCTCCGAGAAGCGCTCGAAGCGGCGCATCTGGTAGCGAAACTCGGAGAGCTGTTCAAAGTCGACCTTCTCGAGGTCGCGCGCGCTTTTTTTCATCGGGAGTCCATGGAATGTTTGTGTCTCCTAATATATCGCGATGTGATATTTTTTACCCGAAAACGCCTGTCACATGAGGATCGCGGCCAGGTGTGCGGGCGCGCATCTGGCCGTGAAGCCGATCAGGCCGGCGCCTGCTGCGGCGTCTTCGCCTGGTGATACAGCCCCGAGATCAAATCGGCTTGCGTGATGATGCCGGCGAGTCTGCGCTCGCTATCGACCACCGGCACGTGGTGGTGTCCGCGCCCCGCGAAAATGCGCACGAGTTCCACGATCGGCGTCGTGTTTGCGACCGTCAGGACGTGCGTGGTCATCAGCGTGTCGACGTGCTGGCCGGACTCGGCGTGCGGCCGGAACGCGCGTGCGATCGCGTGGAGCATGAGACGCAGCGGATGACGCTCGCGCCCGTCGTCGGCGAGGTCGGCGCGCGTGACGATGCCCTTCACGTGACGTTGTGCGTCCACCACGGGCAGCGCCTTCACATCGTGGCGCTTGAGCAGCGAGCGCGCTTCGCCCACGGTCGTCGAGGGCGTGATGCTCACCACGTTGGCCGACATCACATCCGCACAGGTCAATTCGCCGAAGCTGCGCGCGTATGCACGGATCTCGGCGTCGTGCAGGATGGTTTCGAGGTCGTCGGTGTCGATGTCGAGCATTTCGTCGCGATCGCGCAGCACCGCTTCGAGGTCGCCGCGCGTGAAACCGGCTTGCGCGGGCGCGGGCCCGGCCACCCTCGGGCGGCGCGCGGCGTGCGGGTAGCGATGCCCCGTGGCGGCGTGATAGACGAGCGCGCCGCCAAGCAGCAGGAACGACTGCAGCGCGACGGGCACGAACACGAATTCATAGCCGAGCGCATGCACGGCCGGCCCGCCCAGCACGGCAGTGAGCGCGACTGCTCCCGAAGGCGGATGCACGCAGCGCAGCGTGAACATCGCGACGATCGCCACGGCAATGGCCACGGCGGCGGCCGGCACGGGGTCGTGAATCCACATCGCCGCGGTCACGCCCACCGTGGCGGAAACGAGGTTGCCGCCAATGATCGACCAGGGTTGCGCGAGCGGGCTGGCGGGCACGCCGAAGAGCAGCACGGCGGACGCGCCCATGGGGGCGATGAGGTACGGCACGCCCTGATGGCCGCCAGGCAGCCGGTGCGCGAGCGCGCCAGTGAGGGCGATGCCGACGAGCGCGCCGCCGCCCGAGCGCAGGCGCTCGCGCCACGTGATGGTGACCCTGGAGGGGGAGAAACGGGTGAGCCAGCGAAGGATTCTGAAGCGTGACACGATCGGGAGCGCAGATGAAAACGGAACCGGAGACGCCCGTGGGCAGGCGTCTCTCGGACGGCGCAGCGCCGCCCAAAGAACGGAGATTGTATCGCAATATGATATATATCGCGACACTTCGTCGCGGTGGAGTGCGCTGCGCGCGCAGTCTGGGGCGGGATATTTGGGGACGCTACGCTGGCCGCACACGGGGCGACGGCGGATGGAGCAAAGGATGGAAGCGCCGCCAAAGCGGTTGGCGGCGCTTGTCAATGCTGGCTG
>DATBXG010000437.1:0-15814 GCA_036514415.1 Paraburkholderia sp. | reverse complement strand
GCGCGAGGCGCCGAGCAACGCGTCGCGCTGCCGGGCCGCCTCGGCGTCGAACGGCGCGCTCGCGCGCAGCGCGGCGCCGTGCTGCGCGGCCTGGTCGAAGAGATCGTGCGCGTCCTGCAGCGCCCGCTTTTGCGCCGCCTCGCGCGCCGCGGCATCGCCATTCTCTTTCGCGGCTTGATAGCCACGCGCCAACGCGGTTTGCGCGAGCGCCGCGTCCTCGCGCAAAGCGAGCGCGAGCCCATCCTGGCGCGCGACTTCGTGAATGAAACGCGCCGAGTCGTCAGCGCGGCCAATCATCAGGACACCTACCGCCGCCCCCACCACCAGCATCGCCGCGAACGTGCAAAGCACGAGCAGCAGCCCTTTTCGAATCGTCAGATTACGCATTGCCTTCTTCCTGCTTCAGGGCGTCAGTGGAAATACGGTGGCGTCGCCGCCCATCCGGGACAGCAGCACATTCGCCTGTTCGATCAGCGTGGTCCGGTACTCGCCGGGCAGCAGCACGTCGTCGGCCACGGCCATCGCTTCGCCGACGTGCGCGCGAAACGCCTGGATCGTGCGCTCGACCTGCGCCGCCGACAGTTGCGGCAGCACCGCCTCGACGAACTTCGTCATCACCACCACGCTCGCGCCGAAGCGCGAGATGGCCTTGCCATGCGCGCTCACTAGCGCGGTCATCGAATGCAGCAGCATCTCGTCACTGGTGCTCACGGAATTCTCCAGATACGTCGGCTAAAGGGGAAATGGAAGATGCGGCCTTCAACCGGCCTCGCACACTTCGAGTGCGCGCGGCATCAACTCGGCCGGCGCGGGACGCGCGAGCAGAAAACCTTGTGCGCGATCGCAACCGATCTCGCGCAGAAACTCGAGTTGCCGCGGCGTCTCGACGCCTTCGGCCACGACCGTCACGCCAAGCGAGCGCGCCATCGCGACGATCGCGCGCACGATAGAGCGGTCACGCGCGACGTTCTGCTTCACGCGCGGCGGCGTGCCCGGACCCGGCGCGGCCAGATCCGCGAGGAACGAGCGGTCCACCTTGAGCGTATCGACCGGCAAGGACTGCAGATACTTGAACGACGAATAACCGGTGCCGAAGTCGTCGATCGCGAGGCTGATGCCGCGCGCGGCAAGCTCCTCCAGCAGCGCCTCGATTCCGCCACGGCCTGTCATCATCGCCATGCTCTCCACGAGTTCGAGCTGCAGACGCGTGGCCGGCAAACCCGTTTCGCTCAGAATGGTCGTAACCTGATGCAGGAAACCGTCGTGCAGGCATTGCCGCGCCGATAAATTGACGCTGATGCGCCCGAAGTCGAAACCCTCGTCCAGCCACTCGCGCGCCTGCCGGCAGGCCTCGCGCAACACCCATGCGCCGAGCGGCACGATCAGTGAGGATTCCTCGGCAATCGGAATGAACTGGTCGGGCGGCACGAGGCCGCGGCGCGGATGCTGCCAGCGCACGAGCGCCTCGATATTGACGAGCGCGCCGCTCGCCACGTCAAACTCGGGCTGATAGTGAAGCACGAGTTCGTCGGCCTCCAGCGCATGATGCAGCTCGCTTTCGAGCACGATGCGCTCCATCGCCGAAGAAGTCATCGGCGCGGCGAAGAAGCGGAAGTTGTTCTTGCCCGCGTCCTTGGCCTCGTACATCGCGCGGTCGGCCTGCATGAGCAGTTGCCGCGGATCGCGTGCATCGTCGGGATACATGCTGATGCCGATGCTCGGCGTGACGAACAGGAGTTGCTCGCCAATCTGCATCGCCGCGGCCACGCGCGCGAGCAACCCCTGGGCGATCTGCCCTACGTGGCGAATGTCTTCGATGTCCTCGATCAGCAGCGTGAACTCGTCGCCGCCGAGACGCGCCACCGTATCCGTCTCGCGCACGGCTTCGCGCAGACGCGCCGCGATCACGGTGAGCGCCTCGTCGCCCACGCCATGGCCCATCGTGTCGTTGATGAGCTTGAAGCGGTCGAGGTCGAGGAACATCACCGCGACGCGCTTGCCCGAACGGCGGGCCCGCGCGAGCGAAAGCGTGAGGCGCTCGGTGAAGAGCGTGCGGTTGGGCAGGCCCGTCAGGGCGTCGTGCGTCGCCAGATAGCTCAGGCGCTCTTCGGTCTCGCGGCGCTGCGTGATGTCGGCGAAGATCGCGGCATAGTGCGTGCACCGGCCACTGGGGTCGCAGATGCTGGAAATCGTCAGGTATTCCAGGTAAAGCGCGCCGTCCTTGCGGCGGTTCCAGATTTCGCCCTTCCAGTGGCCGTTTTGCCGGAGACTACGCCAGAGCGCGCTGTAGAACGCCGGACCCTGGCGGCCCGAGTTGAGCAGGCTCGCGTTGCGCCCGAGCGCCTCGTGCTCCGCATAGCCGGTGAGCCGCGTAAAGGCGGGATTCACGCGCTCGATGGTGCCATCGAGATCGGTGATCATGACGCCGTCGAGCGTCGACTCCACCACCTGGTCCGCGAGGCGCAGGTTCGCGCGCGAAGCGAGCAGCGCGTCGTCGCGCTCGCGCAGCGCCGTCTGCAGTTCGCGCACGAATTCGTCTTCGATGTCGTGCAGGATATGCGAAAGGTCGAGCAGGCCCGCGAGACTACCGTCTTCGCCGATCACGCCCACGTGGCGCATGCGGTGCTCGAGGAGATACTGGCGCGCCGCGTACAGGCTTTGCGAATGCAAAAGCGAACGCAGAGGCCGGCTCGCGCGCGCACCGACCGTCCCGTCGAGCGCGCTGGTGGCCGCGAGGCGCACCACGTCGCGCTCGGTCACGATCCCGTAGTCGCCTTCCGGGTAGATCACGACCAGAGCGCTCAGGCGCCGCGCACGCATGCGCTGCATGGCCTCGTGCATGGGCGTGCGCGCATCGAGCACGAGCGGCATCGCGGCGTTCACCGAGCCGACCGTCTTCAAACGCAGGAAGCACTCGAGCCCCTGGTTCATGACCAGGTCGGTTTGCGTGACGATACCTAGCGAGCGGCCCGCCCCGTCCACGACGAGACAGTGGCGTATGCCCTCGCGCTTGAAGCGCAGGGCGGCGTCGCGCAGGCGCGTGCTCGCGGGCAGCGCGCGCACCGGATGACTCATCGCGTGGCGAATGGGCAGCGCGAGCGCTGCGGCGTCTTCGCCCAGCGCCAGCGCGTCGTGCTCGGTCCAGATGCCGACGGGCCGCCCCGTTTCGGTAATCACGATGGCGCTATAGCGCCGCTCGCTCATCATGCGCGCCGCTTCGCGTATCGGCACGTCGGGCCCGCACGCAAGCGGCGGCCCAGAAAGTAGCTGCCCGATTTCCAGGTCCAGCGTGTGGTGTTGCATGTTGCGCCCCGAACCGCACTGTTTTGTCTTTGTGAGATAGCGGGAAGCTAGCAGCGGCGGTCAGGTCGTCAGTTGACGAAAATCAAGGGTTCGGCTGCGCTTGATTTCGCAAACGTTTGCGAGCTGGAAAGCGCGGTCGAAATCCGATAAGGGGACACATAATTTGTCGCGCCGCGACGACACGTTTGATGCGCATAAACGTTGACTCCGAACGCGTCGACGTCTAGTTTACTGGAAGACAAAATCCACTAAACTGGACGACATGGATATCCACGCGAACATCGCCCGCCGCCTGCGCGAACTGCGCGACGCCAAGGGCTGGTCGCTCGAAGCGCTTGCCGAGCGCAGTTCGGTGAGCCGTTCGAACATTTCGCTGATCGAACGCGGCGAGAGCAGTCCCACGGCTGTCGTGCTCGACAAACTGGCCACGGCGCTTGGTGTTTCGCTCGCGTCGCTCTTCGAGGCGCCGGGCAACAAAACGCAGCAAGCCCCTTCCCCGCACGCCGCGGCGCACGACCAGGCGGTTTGGACCGACCCCGAATCGGGCTACGTGCGGCGCAATCTCTCGCCGCCCGCCTGGTCGCCCATCCAGCTCGTGGAAGTGCACTTTCCGCCCGGCCAGCGCGTGGCCTACGACACGAGCCTGCGCGACGCGGAAATCCATCAGCAGGTGTGGATCATGGAAGGCGCGATGGAGATGACGGTCGGGGAGCGGCTGTGGCGGCTCGAAACGGGAGACTGCCTCGCCATGCGCCTCGACTGCCCGATTGTCTATCGCAATCCCACGAGCAAACCGGCGCGTTACCTCGTCGCGCTCAGCAGCATCACTCACTAACCGGGCTCGAATTCCCATGACCGAAGAGATCAAGGTGCGCCGCCTCACCGCCGAACAGGCACAGGCCTGCGTGCCCGCGCTCGCAGAGGTGCTCATCGATTGCGTGGAGGGCGGCGCCTCAGTGAGCTTCATGCTGCCGATTTCGCGCGACACGGCGCTCGCGTTCTGGCGCGAGGTCGCGCAAGGCGTGGCGCGAGGCGAACGCATTCTGCTCGCGGTCGAGGACGCGCAGCAGCGCGTCGTGGGGACCGCACAACTCGTGACGTCGCAGCCCGAAAACCAGCCGCATCGCGCCGATGTCGCCAAGGTGCTGGTGCACCGCGCCGCGCGCGGGCGCGGCGTGGGGCTGCGCCTCATGCAGTCGATCGACGAGGCGGCGCGGGCGGCCGGCAAGTCGGTGCTCGTGCTCGACACCGTGACGGGCGGCGCGGCCGAACGGCTCTATGTGCGCGCGGGATGGCAGCGCGTGGGCGCCGTACCGAACTATGCGCTGATGCCGGACGGCGCATTCTGCGGCACGACGTTCTATCACAAGCAACTGGCGAGCGACTGACCCGCCAGGCCGCGCGCTGGATCAGAGACCCTCGGCTCCGCGCAGCGCCTCCGAAGGCCGCATGCCGAACATGCGCCGGTAGTCGGTGGCGAACTGGCTCAGATGCCAGAAGCCCCAGGCGGCCGCGACGTCCTGCACCGAACCGGCTGCGCGTCCGCACAGGTCACGCCGCGCGCCGTTCAGACGCAGCGCGCGCAGATAGGTCGCGGGCGCCATGCCGAGCACGTCCTGAAAGCAGTACTGGAGCGTGCGGCGGCTCACGTGCAACTGCTCGCAAAGCTCGGGCACGCCGACCGGCCGCGCGCGATGGGCGAGCACGTAGTCGCGCGCCTGCGCGACGATCCGGCGGCGCCGCGACGCGGGCTCGGCCGCCGCCTCGCCGCTGCCCGCGCAGACGTCGAACAGTGCGGCGAGCACTTCCGCCTGCACTTCGTTGCGCTCGAAATCCGAAAGCGGGCCGTTCGGCGCGTGGGCGTGTGCCTCGCCGCCGTCGTCGAGACGCCTGGCAAGCAGCGCGCAAAGGCGCTGCAGGCTCGCTGCGCCGGCCTGCACGATGGGCGCGCACGGCAGACGCGCTTCAAGCGGCATGCCCTCGACAGAAGCCGCATAGTGGCGCAGCACGTCGCCACGCACGACCACGCCGTAGATCGAGAATTGCGCCGGTGTGAGCAGCTCGAACTCGACGTTGCCGGGGCGCAGCGCGAACGAATCCGCCGCGATAGGCTGCGCGTCGATACGCGCGTGGCCTTCACGCGCGACCGGTATGCCGAACCAGTAAGCGTCGCCCCGCACCTCGCACGCCTGGCGCAGCGTATGACTCGTGGTCTCGCGAAACACCTTCATGGTGTCGAGCGGCAACTCGGTCAGGGTGCCGACAAAGCGGCCCGCCGCGAGCTGATCGTAGGTCTGCCGCCAGCCCACGAGATTGCGCGCCTGCTCGTCTGCATCGTGCGCGACGCTCACCACGGGCCGACCAGCGGGCGCGGTCGCGCCTCGGGCGTTGCGCTGCGTCTCCTCGGCCGTGGGCTCAGTCCTCTCGGCGATCGCGTTCATTGTTGTCTCCCAGCACACGCTTGCTTCCATCGATCGTCGAATGACGCAAGAGTCGCGCCAGCGCGAACAGCACGCCAAACGGCCAGTCCGGGCGCCGCGCTGCTCCATGGCGGCGCAACGGGCTGTCACAGGACTGCTCAACCGCTGCACACGCGGCGCGGCGCACCGCCGCGGTGCGCGGCCTGTTTTGCTCTGACGACGGCGATGCCCGCCGCATGACGCGGTTCACGCCGATGCGATATGGGCCCCCGCGCTGCCGGGCAACGTCGTGTCGCTATCGTCCTTGAGGCCGACGCCGGTCAGGCCCAGCCGCCGAGCATGCGTGAGGAGGTAATGCAGCTTGTGCGCGGCCGCCTCATACGGCAGGCCTTCGGGCCGCACGTTCGAGATGCAGTTGCGCTGCGCATCATGGCAGCCCACCTTCGGCGCGTAGGTGAGATAGACGCCCAGGCTATCGGGCGAGCTGAGCCCGGGCCGCTCGCCAATCAGCATCGCCACGAGCTTCGCGCCGAGCAGTTCGCCGATCTCGTCGCCAAGCGCCACGCGAGCCTGGCGCGCGACGACCACCGGGCCGATGCGCCAGTCCGCAAGACGCTCGCGCACGGCGAGCAGGAGCGGCACGGCCTGTTTTGCTGCGGCGAACGCCGAAAGCCCGTCGCCGATCACGAACACGACTTCGGGCGGCTCGCCGCCCGGCAACGCCGCGGCGGCCTCGGCCAACGCAGCGCGGCTCGCCTCCGACAAGCGCCGCCCCAGATCCGGCCTGCGCAAGTAATGCTCCCGGTCAGGCGCCGCGCTCTCCACGCCCAGCGTGGCGAAGCCCTCGGCTTCGAGCGCACGCCGCAAGGCATCGGCGTCGAGCGGCTGATGCACGGCGTCGCGCGCCTGCGCGTGCGAGAGATTGAACGCGAGCAGCGGCGCAGTCGGCAGGCCGTTGCCCGCGCGCCCAAGCGCAATGCGCGCGTTCGTGAACGCCTTCAGCCCGCCCCACGGGTTCTTTTCGACGGCGTCGCTCATGCGTCGATCCCCATCCATTCGTGCGCACCCGCGAGCAGCGGCACGCGCGCCGAGCCGGGCAACAGCGCGCCCTTCGCATCGACGATTTCCATCGTCTCCAGCCACTCCTCGAACTCCGGCGCGCGGCGCAGGCCGAGCAGATCGCGCACATAGAGCGCGTCGTGAAACGAGGTGCTCTGATAGTTGAGCATCACGTCGTCGGCCCCCGGAATGCCCATGATGAAATTGATGCCCGCCGCGCCCAGCAGCGTGAGCAGCGTGTCCATGTCGTCCTGGTCGGCTTCCGCGTGATTCGTGTAGCAGATGTCGCAACCCATCGGCACGCCCAGCAGCTTGCCGCAGAAGTGGTCTTCGAGACCCGCGCGGATGATCTGCTTTCCATCGTACAAATACTCGGGGCCGATGAAGCCCACCACGGTATTGACGAGAAACGGCTCGAACTTGCGCGCGACCGCATAGGCGCGCACCTCGCACGTTTGCTGGTCCACGCCGTGGTGCGCGTTCGCCGAGAGCGCGCTGCCCTGGCCCGTCTCGAAGTACATGACGTTATTGCCGACCGTGCCGCGCCTGAGCGAGAGCGCAGCCTCGCGCGCCTCCTTCAAAAGCGCCAGCGAAATGCCGAAGCTCGCGTTCGCCTTCTCCGTGCCCGCAATCGACTGGAACACGAGATCGACGGGCGCGCCCTTTTCGATCGCCGCGATCGTGCTGGTCACGTGCGTGAGCACGCAGGACTGCGTGGGCACGCGGTAGCGCTCGCGAAAGCCGTCGATCATCGCAAGCAGCTTCACGATGGCCGCAAGACTGTCCGTTGCCGGATTGATGCCGATCATCGCGTCGCCGCAGCCATACATCAGGCCGTCAAGCATCGAGGCGGCGATGCCCTTCACGTCGTCGGTGGGATGGTTCGGCTGCAAACGCACCGACATGCGGCCGGGCAGCCCCACGGTGTTGCGAAAGCGCGTGACCACCGGGCGCTTTCTCGCCACGGCGATCAGGTCCTGATTGCGCATGAGCTTCGACACCGCCGCGACCATCTCGGGCGTGAGGCCGGGGGCCAGGCGTTCGAGCGCCTCGGTGCTTGCCGCGCCCGAAAGCAGCCAGTCGCGAAAGTCGCCCACCGTGAGGTGCGCGACTGCGCAGAACGCCACCGCGTCGTGATCGTCCACGATGAGGCGCGTGACCTCGTCGTCCTCGTAGGGAATCAGCGGCTCGGCGAGAAACGCCTTGAGGGGCACGGCGGCCAGCGCCATTTTCGCGGCAACGCGCTCCTCCTCGCTCGCCGCCGCCACGCCCGCGAGCTGGTCGCCGGAGCGCAGCGGGCTCGCCTTCGCCAGCAGTGTCTTGAGGTCAGCGAAGCGGTAGGTGCGCGCGCCGATCGTCTCCGTATAGCTCATGCATTGGACTCCTGCAAATCTTGCGGATCACTCCTCGAGCAGCGCCTCGCCCGGCATGTCTTCGCGCTGGGCGCGCGTGGCGAGGAAATAGCCGTAGCCGAGCGCGAGAAACACCACGAACACGCCCGCGACGAGCGTATTGAAATACACCATCGTGGCAAGACAAACCAGCGCGGCCACGAGCGCAAACGCCGGGAAATACGGGTACAGGGGCGCGCGGAACGGCCGGTCCATGGCCGGCTGCACGCGGCGCAGCTTGAAGAGCGCCGCCATGCTGACAATGTACATCACGATCGCGCCGAACACGGACATCGTGACGATGTTGGCCGTGAGCGTCTGGCCGCCGAACTGGATCAGCTCGTCGCTGTAAATCGCGGCAATGCCCACCACGCCGCCGGCGAGAATCGCGCGATACGGCGTCTTGAAGCGCGGGTGAATTTTCGCGAGCCATGCGGGCAGATAGCCTTCGCGAGCCAGCGCGAAGATCTGCCGCGAGTAGCCGAGAATGATGCCGTGAAACGAGGCTACGAGACCGAAGAGGCCGAGCCACACGAGCATGTGCATCCAGCCGCTATGCTCGCCCACGATGAATTTCATGGCCTGCGGCAGCGGGTCGTTGATATTGGAAAGTTGGGTCCAGTCGCCCGCGCCGCCCGCGAACACCATCACGCCCACGGCCAGCGCAACGAGCGTGAGAATGCCGGCAACATAGGCGATGGGGATCGAGCGGCGCGGGTTCTTCGCTTCTTCCGCGGCCATGGCGACGCCCTCGATCGCGAGGAAGAACCAGATGGCGAACGGAATGGCGGCGAACATGCCATGAAACGAGCCGAGCGAAAAGTGATCGTTGCCCGACCAGCCGCCTTTCAGGAAATGGCTCCACGCGAAGCCTGGCGACACCACGCCCATGAACACGAGCAGTTCGAAAATGGCGAGCAGCGTGACGATCAGTTCGAAGGTCGCGGCAATCTGCACGCCCACGATATTGAGCGCCATGAACAGGAGATACGCGCCCATGGCCGCATGTTTGGGCTCGAGCCCGGGGAACTGGACGTGCAGGTACGCACCGATCGCGAGTGCGATGGCGGGCGGCGCGAACACGAACTCGACCAGCGTGGCCGCACCCGCGAGATAGCCGCCCGTGGGCCCGAACGCGCGGCGCGCGTAGGCGAACGGACCACCCGCATGGGGGATGGAGGTGGTGAGTTCGGTGAAGCTGAAAATGAAGGTGGTGTACATCGCCGCGACGAAGAGCGCCGTGACGACGAAGCCGAGCGTGCCGGCGCTGGCCCAGCCGTAGCTCCAGCCGAAATATTCGCCGGAAATCACGAGGCCGACTGCAATGCCCCATAACTGCCACGTGCCGAGCGTTTGATTGAGCGCTGGCGCGGCTGACTTGCCAACTGCGTTGCCAACTGCCGCGGGACGTGCGTTCGACTCGCGCTGCATGGTTCTCTCCCTGTGGATGGCCCGGGCGGCCGGCCACTGGCCGCCTCGGGTGAGTGGCTCCATGCTATTGGGTCATTATTCGGTGTGTTATCGAAAATCGGCAAACCTTGCCTGCGGTGCAGCACGCGGCGGCCATGGTGTGAGCCGGATGTCAGGGTGTTGCGCGTCGCCTGATTTTGCGAGCGCGGCGCGCGCCCGGCGCGAGCGCCCTGGCGGCCTCTTATAATCGGCAATCGGACCGGCGGAAGGCAGGGTCATGCTATCTGTCCCACCGCTGCGCTTATCGAGGTTTTCGCTCACGAAGAGGAACGCCGCATGTATATCGCCATGAACCGCTTCAAGGTCGCATTGGGCTCCGAGGCCGCATTCGAGGAAGTCTGGGCCACGCGCGACACGCACTTGAAGGAAGTGCCCGGCTTCATCGAATTTCATCTGCTCAAGGGGCCGCAGCGCGACGACCACGTGCTCTACGCGAGCCACACGATCTGGGCCAGCCACGCGCACTTCGACGACTGGACGCGCTCGGACGCATTTCGCGCAGCGCATCGAAACGCGGGCAACGCAGGTGGCGGGAACCGTCCGGTGTATCTGAGCCATCCCGAGTTCGAAGGCTTCGAAGTCGTGCAGACGGTGAAGTAAGCCGCACACGCGAAATCACGAACGCACGAAAGGCGTATCGGTAAAACTGCGCACGCGCTGCGCCAAAGCTACACGCTCGCGGCGCGTACCGCAGCTTCATGCACCAGCGCGCGGCACGGTCCGCGCGGCGACGCATGGCTCTCGAGGTTGCCGCCACGCCTCGCACATCCAGCCCTTCTCGCGGCCCTCTCCTTCCCTTCCTCCGGCTTCGCGCGCTTTGGCGCGCGCCTTAGGCCCAAAGCTTGCTTGATAGAAGCCCCGCCATCGCGCGCCGTGGCGTTGGACGTGCGCGCCCCCGCGCCCCCAACCGACGAGCCCATGAAGAAGAAAACCGCCACCCGCATCGTAGAAGGTCAGCCTTTTCCGCTGGGCGCCACCTGGAACGGCCGCGGCGTAAACTTCGCGCTCTTCTCCGCGCACGCAGCGAGAGTCGAGTTGTGCCTCTTCGACAAGAGCGGGCTGCGCGAACGCGAACGCATCGTGCTGCCCGAATACACCGACGAGGTGTGGCACGTGTACCTGCCCGAACTCGAGCCGGGCGCGATCTACGGGTATCGCGTGCATGGACCCTACGAGCCGCAGGCCGGCCATCGCTTCAATCCGAACAAGCTGCTGCTCGACCCCTATGCAAAGGCGCACGTGGGCGCGCTGCGCTGGCATCCGGCCGTGTTCGGCTACACGATCGGCAGCCCCGACGGCGATCTCTCGTTCGACACGCGTGACAGCGCGCGCTACGTGCCGCGCTGCCGCGTGGTCGATCAGGGCTTCACGTGGCATCACCCGCTGCGCGAGCGCGTGCCGCGCGAACGCACGATCCTCTACGAGACGCATGTGCGCGGCTACACGATCCGCCACCCCGAGGTGTCGCCCGAGGAGCGCGGCACGTTCGCTGGCCTCGCGCAAACACCGGTGCTGGAATACATCCGCGGGCTCGGCGTCACCACCGTCGAGCTGCTGCCGGTGCATACCTTCGTGAACGATTCGCACCTGCTCGAACGCGGCCTCACGAATTACTGGGGCTACAACACGATCGGCTTCTTCGCGCCGGACCCGCGCTACTCGGTGGGCGCGCACGGCTCGATCGACGAGTTCAAGAACATGGTGGACCGCTTTCACCAGGCCGGGCTCGAAGTGATACTCGACGTCGTCTACAACCACACGGCCGAAGGCAGCGAACTGGGCCCGACGCTCTCGTTTCGCGGCATCGACAATGCTTCGTACTACCGGCTACCTGACGACAAGCGCTACCACATCAACGACACCGGCACGGGCAATACGCTCAATCTCTCGCACCCGCGCGTGCTGCAGATGGTCACCGACAGCCTGCGTTACTGGGTGATCGAAATGGGCGTGGACGGCTTTCGCTTCGACCTCGCGACGATCCTCGGACGCGAGCCCTACGGCTTCGACGAAGGCGGCGGCTTTCTCGACAGCTGCCGTCAGGACCCGATCCTCGCGAGCGTGAAGCTGATTGCCGAGCCATGGGACTGCGGCCCGGGCGGCTACCAGGTGGGCGGCTTCCCGCCTGGCTGGGCCGAATGGAACGACCGCTTTCGCGACACCACGCGCGCGTGGTGGAAAGGCGACGAAGGCAAGGCTCCCGATCTCGCCACGCGCCTGTGCGCATCGGGCGACAGTTTCAACCGGCGCGGCCGGCGGCCGTGGTCGAGTGTGAACTTCGTCACCGCGCACGACGGCTTCACGCTGCACGACCTCGTTTCGTACAACGAGCGCCACAACGAAGCCAACGGCGAAGGCAACCGCGACGGCCACGGCGACAACCTCTCGTGGAACTGCGGTGCGGAAGGCCCGACCGACGACCCCGGGATCCACGCGCTGCGCGAGCGCCAGAAGCGCAACTTCCTCGCGACGCTGCTGCTCTCGCAGGGCACGCCGATGCTGCTCGCCGGCGACGAGTTCGGCCGCACGCAACGCGGCAACAACAACGCGTACTGCCAGGACAACGACGTGAGCTGGGTGGACTGGGAAGGCATCGACGACGCGGGCCGCGCGCTCGCCGACTTCGTGCGCAAGCTCACCACACTGCGCCATGCGCTGCCGGTGCTGCGGCGCAACCGCTTTCTCATCGGCGAGCACAACGCCGCGCTCGACGTGACCGACGTCGAATGGCTCACTCCCGCGGGCGTGCCGCTCGAGACCGGGCAATGGGACGACCCCGCCATGCGTTGCTTCGGCATGCTGATCGATGGGCGCTCGCAGACGAGCGGCATCATGCGCCTCGCCTCGGACGCGACCATGCTCATCGTGCTCAACGCGTACCACGACGTGGTGGAATTCACGCTGCCTTCGGTGCCGGGCAACGATCAGTGGCGCTGCCTCATCGACACGAACATGCCCGTGCGCGACGAACTACCCGAATTCGAGGCCGGTGACATCTACCAGGTGACGGGCCGCTCGCTGCTGCTATTCGCGCTCCATGCGCGCGGCGCGACGCAGCGCGTGTTTCAGCGGCTGGAAGAGAATCTCACGGGATGACCGTTGCGGGCTGGCATCCACGGACTGGCGGCGTTGCCGCCGGTCCGTTGTGCTGCGTGCAGCGGGATTGGCGGTTAGTTGCACAATCGAAAAGCAGCCTTACCTCGGTACCGCCGACATCGCCGAATCTGGGCGTGCTTAGCGCGCCGGGCCTGAACGGCGCGGCGCGCTACGTTACGCGTCAGCGAATCGATATCTCGTCGAAGTTGAACGACCCGTCCGGCGCCGCATACGCGCCTGCAAGACGCTTGCTGCGGGCATAGACGACCTTCTCCTTGACGAGGAAGATCCATGGCGCGTCGGCCCAGATGCGCTTTTGCGCGTCGGTGTAGAGCGCCGTCTTTTGTACGCGGTCCGTGGTTTCGAGCGCCTTCGCGAGGTCCTGGTCGACGGCCGGGTTCCTGTAATACGCCGTGTTCATCAGCCTGGGCGGCCACGACGCCGAAGCGAGCAGCGGCGAGATGCCCCAGTCCGCCTCAGCGGTGGACGACGACCAGCCGATGTAGTACATACGCACTCCTGCCTTTTCCGGGTCCTGCGCGCTCTCCACGCGCGCGACGGCCGTGTCCGTTTCCAGCGCTTCGACGTTCGCCTTCACACCCACCTGCGCGAGTTGCTGCTGCACGAACCGGATCGCCTTTCGCGCGGTCGAGTTGCTATACGCCGACCACAGCGTCGTTTCGAAGCCGTCCGGGTAGCCGGCCTGCTTGAGCAGCTCGCGCGCTCTCGCCGGATCGTACGGCCACGGACCGAGCTTGATCGAATAGTCCACGCCCTGGGGCAGCACGCCGTCCGAAGGCAGCGCGTAGCCCGCGAACGCGGCCTTGGCGAGCGCGTCCTTGTCGATCGCGTAGTTCAGCGCCTCGCGCACCAGCGGATTGTCGAACGGCTTCTTCGCGGTGTTCAGGCTGATGTAGCGCTGGATGATCGAAGGCGTGGCGATCAGATCCACCTTCGGGTTCGACTGGAACGCACTCGCCTGCTCGAACGGAATGCGGAAGGCGAAGTCCGCTTCGCCGGTGCGCATGAGCGCCGCACGCGTGCGGTTGTCGGCCACCGGTTTCCAGTCGATCTCGTCGATCTTCGGGTAGCCCTTCTTCCAGTAGCCGTCGAACTTGTGCACGACGAGGTCGCCCGCCGGGTCCCACTTCACGAACGCAAACGGCCCAGTGCCCACCGGATGCAGGCCGATATCCTTGCCCCACTTCTTCATGGCCGCGGGCGAGATCATCACGGCCGAGGGGTGCGCCAGCACGTTCACGAATGCGGAGAACGGCGCGTTCAGCGTCACCTTCACCGTATACGGGTCGACCACTTCGGTCTTCGCGATGCGGCGGAACATGTTGTAGCGCTTCAGGTGGTTCGCCGGGTCCGTCACGCGGTCGAAGTTCGCCTTCACGGCCGGCGCGTTGAAGTCGGTGCCGTCCTGGAACTTCACGCCCTGGCGCAGCTTGAACGTGTACACGAGGCCATCGGCGCTCACCTCATAGCTCGTGGCGAGGACGTTGACGGGCTTCAGGTCCTTGTCGAACCCAAAGAGCCCCTGGTAGAACGACTTCGAGACCGCCTGCGAGAGCGTGTCGTTGGCGTCGTACGGGTCGAGCGTCGAGAAGGTCCAATCGACCGCCATCACAGCGCGTCGTTCGGCGGACTGCGCAGCAGTTGCGCTCGCCAGCAGCGCGAGTGCCAACGCGCTGCCCTTCATCCATGCCTTGACTTCTTTCATCAATCAGGTCCCCATACCAAAGCTTCTTGACGACTCAACGAAACGATCCAGCCAGATACCAACGATTGCGCGGCCATGGGTTCACCCTGTTCGAGGCAAACGGAGGCCGGGTTCGCTTGATCGGGAACAGTGGAATGCGAAAGCGGTGCGGGCGTACGCTGCGAAGGGCCGGGCCGGGCTAACGACTCCGTAGCAGAGGCAGAACCGAACTTGCAGCCAGCGTTGCGCTAGCGGCAATCCACTCGGTCACATGAAAACGCCGCGCGCGGCGGCACGCCTGCCCCCCGCCATCATCTCCGCGTTCGGCGCCATCCGCCAGGTATTGCGCCCCGCGCGCTTCGCCTCATACATCGCTGCATCGGCAAGACACAGCGGGTCGTCGGCCTGCGCGTTGTCCTCGGCCTCGGCCGGGAGCACCGCGCTCGCGGCGTCCACGACACCCGCCGCGCCCCCAGCGCCAGTCAGCACGACACCCACGCTCGCGCTAGTCTCGATCGCGCGCCCCGCGACCACGAACGACTTCGACACCTCGCGGCAAATGGCCGCCGCAATGCGCTCGCCGGTGCGTGCGTCGGTCACGCCGCGGCTCGCCACGACGAACTCGTCGCCACCCAGGCGGCTCACCACATCGCCCGTGCGCACCGTGGAGGCGAGCCTGCGCCCGATCTCCTTGAGCAAGGTGTCGCCCACGTCGTGGCCGTAGCGGTCGTTGATCGCCTTGAAGCCGTCCATGTCCATGAAGAAGAGCGCGAAGGGCTCGCCGCTCTCGCGCAACTCGTACAGCGCGTCCTGCAACGCGCGCCGGTTCGCGAGCCCGGTGAGCGGGTCGACCAGCGCGCTCTCGCGCAGGCGGCGCTCGGTGCGGCGCTGCTCGGTGACGTCATGCGCCATCACGTAGAAGCCCGTCACCTGGCCGTCGCGCGTGGCCGGAATGTAGGTGGCCGACCACACGCGGTCGACGTCGGCCTGATAGCGCACTTCGTCGCAGGTCACGCGTTCGCCGGCCAGCGCGCGTGCGAAGAGTGGCTGCAACTGCTCGAACACTTCCGGTCGCAGCGTCTCGCTCAGGCTGCGCCCGCGCAATGCGGCGGGGTCCGTGGCGAACACGCGCCTGAACGTCTCGTTGTTGAACTGGTAGCGAAGGTCGCGATCGACCACGGCGACCAGTGCGGGCAGATTGTCGGTGATGGTCTGCAGCGCGTCGCGGCTGCGCCGCAGCTCTGCCGTGCGCTCGCGCACGCGCTCTTCCAGCTCGACGTGGTAGTTGCGCAGCGCCTCCTCGCTCTTCTTGCGGCTCGTGATGTCCTGCACCGCCGCGATGAAATGCAGCGGCGTGCCCGACACGTCGC
>DATBXG010000436.1:0-10749 GCA_036514415.1 Paraburkholderia sp. | reverse complement strand
CGGCTGGAGGTCGTCGACGGTCGTGGGAAAGCATTGACCCTCCGCCGCGAGCCCGCAAGCCTTGCGCAACCCGGCCAGGCGACGCACCTGATCGCGGTCCGTGCAATGCGCGCTCACGCCGTCGAAGCCCGCCTCGGCGATCATTCGCACGTTCTCTTCGAGCGTGCGCTCGTAGCCATCGGTGTGGCGGCGCTCCATCGCCCAGAGCGACTGGAACACCAGTAGTCGTTGCGCCATCATGTCTCCGTCGTTGTCCCGCCGTGCCGGGCGGCGTGTTCGCGCATTAGAGCAGGCTCTTGAGCTTGACCTCGGGGTTTGCCAACGCATTTGCCAAACGCTCGGGCGCAACCGATGCGCCGCGCTCCACCAGCATGCGCGCCAGCTTCATTTCCCTGGCGAGCGCACTGGTCGGACCGAAGCCGCTCGCGCCAACCAGCCGATCGTCCGCGCCCAGTTCGAAATGTATTTGCGCGTCGCTGCCCATCGCGCGCACGACGGAACGCGCGCCAAGCGCTGGCTCGCCCGCGACCTGCAACTGATGGTCGTACTGATCGGACCAGAACCAGGGAAGCTCGCGGTAGGCGTCGTGGGCGCCGAGCATGTTGCGCGCCGCCACGCGCGCCTGGGTTTCCGCGTTGTGCCAGGTCTCCTGGCGAATGCGATGCGAGCCGAACCGGCTAGGAAACACCGCCACGTCGCCGGCGGCATAAATGCCGCGCGCGGAAGTGGCCAGCTCCTCGTCCACGACGATTCCGCGCTCGACTTCGATGCCCGCCGCACGCGCCAGCTCATCGGCCGGGTCGATGCCGATGCCGGCGATCACCGTGTTCGCGCGTAGCGTTTCGCCGTTGTCCAGCAGCACATCGAGCGTGCCGTCGCCGCGCCGCTCGATTGCCCGCGGCGCGCAATTCAGCAGCACGCGCACGCCGTTGCGTTCGTGCAAGGCATGCGCGCGCGCCGCCATCGCCGCGGGCACGGCGCGGCCCAGCAGACGCTCGCCGCCTTCGACGACCGTCACATCGCAGCCGCGCGCGCGTGCCGAGGCCGCGACTTCGAGCCCGATGAACCCACCGCCCACGACGACGATGCCCGACTCCAGCGTGAGGCGCGGGCCGATCGCCGCCGCGTCATCCAGCGTGCGCAGGCTGAGCACGCCCGCGCCCGATGCTCCGCAAGCGCCTGGAATTGCCAGCCGTCTCGCGTGGCCGCCCGTTGCCAGCAGCAGCGCCTCATACCCGATCGTCGCGCCATCGGCGAGGCGCAGCGTGCGCGACGCGGGATCGATCGTCTGCACCATCGCCACGATGTGCTCGACGTCATCGTCGCGCCAGGCCTCAGGCGTGCGCAGGCCGCATTGCGCGGGGCTGCGCTCGCCCGTGAGGAATCCTTTCGAAAGCGGCGGCCGCTCGTACGGCAAATGCGGCTCCGCACCGATCAGCGCGATGCGGCCGCGCCACCCTGCTTCGCGCAACGTCTGCGCGGCGCGCCCGCCGACATGCCCCGCGCCGACGATCGCCATCACCCGTTCCGTGGCCGCCATCTCGTGTCTCCCTTGACTGGTTTTCCGGCTGGCCTCAGGCCGCCTGGATCAAACATAAGCGGCGCGACTGCATCGCTCAACGGAAACCTTGATGAAATTTCGTCAGTTTTCGTGCAGGTGCGCTTGCTCCGAATCGGCGCCAAGCATGCGCGAGACGTCGGCGACGAGTGCATCCACGGCCACCCGCACCTTCGACGGCATGTGCCGCGTCTTCTTCCAGAACCTTTGCGGTTGAGCGGGGGGAAAGAGGCCGATGGCTTCATTCCCCCCGCGCGCATTCGTGTCCTGTTTGTGCACTGCGTGCACGCCCGGCTCCACGGCCTGACGGCAACCCGCTTTGGCCGCGCAGCGGCCGAGGGGCACGCGTGCGGCGCTAGGCAGTTAGTTGCAGCATTATCGGATTCACTGCAAGCCGCTTTGGCGCCCGGCCGACACTCGATACAGCCTATAGCCTGTATTTTGTAATTACAGCCTATGATTTGTATTTTTACTTTACAACGTATAGACTGTATCCGACTACGCCGCGCCATGGCCCCCGCCTTTGCTTGCCCTGGCGTTTATGCCGCCCGGAGTTCCCGTGGACTACCCTCTCAAGACGCTGAGCCAGCTGCGCCCGATTCTCGTCGGCTTCCGCAAGAAAGCCGGCCTCACCCAGAACGCCCTGGCCCAGCGGCTAGGCATCTCGCAGCAAAGCTATGCCGCGTTCGAGGCGAATCCCGAAACGGCGAGCGTCGAGCGCCTGTTTCGGGTCTTGCGGCTCGTCGACGTCGAGATCAGGCTCGGTGCGCCCGATGCGCAGGCATCGCCGGTCGCCGCGAAGACCACGCGCCGCCCGGCCAGCCCCCCTGCGGCCCCAACCAGAATGTCCAGCGCGGCCAAGCCTGCGGCCGCCCGCAAGCGTGCCCGCACCCCACCGGCAGCTGGCGAACCGCCGCGCCAGTCCGCCACGCGCCGCAAAGCGAGGGAAAACTGGTGAGCACGCGCCCCCGTCTGCCCAACCGGCTCGACCTGTGGATGAACGGACTGCCCGTGGGCTACTGGGAGAGTGCGCGCGGCAACGAGCGCCTTGCTTACCTCGACAGCTGGATCGACGATGAGCAAGGCCGCCCGCTTTCCCTCTCGCTGCCATTCACGCCCGGCAACCAGCCGTACCGCGGCCAGGTCGTGGCCGACTACTTCGACAATCTGCTGCCCGACAGCGACCGCATCCGCAGACGCATCGCCGCGCGCTACCAGACCGGCGGCACCTCGCCGTTCGAGCTGCTCGCCGCGCTCGGCCGCGACTGCGTGGGCGCGCTGCAGATCCTTCCCGCGGGAGAAGCGCCCGCCAGCCTGCGGACCATCAAGGGACGCGCGCTGAGCGAAGCGGAGATTGCGCAACTGCTGCGCGAAACCACGGCCACGCCGCACGCGGGCGAGCACGAAACCGTGGATAGCCTGCGCCTGTCGATTGCCGGGGCGCAGGAAAAGACCGCGCTGTTGCGTCATGGGGGGCAGTGGCTGCTTCCCGAAGGGAGCACGCCGACCACGCACATCCTGAAGCTGCCGCTCGGCCTCGTCGGCAACATGCGCGCCGACATGCGCACCTCGGTGGAAAACGAATGGCTGTGCACGCAGATCATCGCCGCCTACGGTTTGCCCGTCGCGCCGTGCGAAATCGCGCAGTTCGAGGACGCGAAGGCGCTGGTCGTGGAGCGCTTCGACCGGCGCCTTGCCCGCGACGGCAAGTGGATCGTGCGCCTGCCGCAGGAGGACCTCTGCCAGGCCACGGGCACGTCCGGGCTCGCCAAATACGAAGCCGACGGCGGCCCCGGCATCGACGCGATCATGCAAGTGCTCGACGGCTCCGCGCAGGCCACGGCCGACCGCCGCCACTTCTTCGTCACGCAGATCATTTTCTGGCTGCTCGCAGCAACGGACGGGCACGCGAAGAACTACAGCATCGCGCTGCTGCCCGCCAGCCAGTACGCCGCCACGCCGCTCTATGACGTGCTCTCCGCGCATCCGGTCATCGGCCGGGGCCGCAATCATATTGCGCCACAACGCGTGAGTCTCGCGATGGCCGTGCGCGGGCGCAACCGGCACTATCGCGTCGAGGAGATCTATCCGCGCCACTGGATCGCGCAAGGCCAGCGTGTGGGATTCGCCGCGCAGGAAGTCGAGCAGATGCTCGCGCAGGTGGCGACGGACACGCCTCGTGTGATCGATGCGGTCTCGGCCCAGATCCCTGCCACGTTTCCCGAGGACGTGGCCGATGCCGTGTTCGCGGGCATGCGCAGGCTCTCGACCAGGCTCGGCACCTGAGCGAATTCAGCCGCCTGCAAGCGCCTCGTCATCGATCGCGCGCGTGAGCAGATCGACAAAAGCCTGCATGGCTTGCGGCAGCGTGCGGCCCGCCATCGTCTGAATCTGCAGCGTGCGCTGGTGCAGCTCCGGGTTCGTGAGCGGCACGGCAGCAAGCCCCTCCACTTCGAGACGGCCGCGCACGGTCAGAAAACCGGTGAACGTCACGGCATCGGTCAGGCGTACGAACCTTTGCAACGCTACATGATAGTTGCTGACGAACACCGGTTCGAAGATGAGCCCTTCGAGGCTGCACGCGATGTCGAAGAGCTGCCGGATCGTCACGCCCTGGTTGTGCATCGCCACCGGCCACGGAAGCAGGTCGCGCAGCGACACCGACTCGCGCGCCGCCAGCGGATGATCGCGCCGCATGAGCGCGAAAATCGGCGCACGTTGCGAATAGTGCACGGCGATCTCCTTCTCCGGCGCGAGGCTGAAGCACAGCGCGATATCGGCCGTTCCCTCTCTCACGCGCTGCGTCGCAACAGAGGGCGCCGACACATCCAGCTGAAAATGCGTTTGCGGATGCGTCTTGAGAAAGTGCGCGAACACGTGCGGCAAAAATTCCGGCGCGAGACCTTCGGAGCTGGCGATGCGTATCGTCGCGCGGCCGCCCTCGCTCAGCCCGCGAATCTCGCCGATCACGCGCTCCGTTTCCAGCAGGCTGCGCCGCGCGTGCTCGGCGAGCATGCGCCCCGCCTCGCTCAGCACCATGCCGCGCGGGCGCCGCTCGAATAGCGGCGTGCCCAGTTCCTCTTCGAGCCGGGCGATCTGGCGGCTGAGCGCCGACACGGCCACGAAGAGCCGCTCGGACGCCTTGCTCAGCGAGCCGCTGCGGGCCACTTCCAGAAAATAGCGCAGTGCGGTGTTGTCCATGTCGATGGGCGCGATGGGCGCGGTTTCGTTTGCTTTGCCGTTTCGGCAACGATGGGTCGCAAATATTGTAATTGTGCAGAAATATCGGCGGTTGCAGGATCGGTCCGAAAGTTTCAGAGACAGGAGCTACGCCGTTGACTCGCGACATCGCCATTCAAACCGCCACCCGCCAATTCGATTCGGGCCGATTTCTCGACGACCTGCGCCGTCGCGTGGCGTATCGCACCGAGAGCCAGGAGCCGGACAGCGCGGAGCGCCTGCGCGGCTATCTGGACGACGAACTCACGCCGCTGCTCACCCATTGGGGTTTCACCTGCCGTGTCGTGGACAATCCTGTCCTGGGCGCCGGCCCGTTCCTCATCGCCCACCGCCACGAAGACGACGCGCTGCCCACCGTGCTCAGCTACGGCCACGGCGACGTGGTGCGCGGCTACGACGCGCAGTGGCGCGACGGCCTCACGCCGTGGGACGTCACCATCGACGGCGAGCGCTGGTACGGGCGCGGCACCGCCGACAACAAGGGCCAGCACAGCATCAATCTCGCCGCGCTCAAGGCCGTGCTCGACGCGCGCGGCGGCAAGCTCGGCTTCAACCTCAAGCTGCTCTTCGAAACCGGCGAGGAAGTCGGCTCGCCGGGGCTGCACGAACTGTGCACGCAACTGCGCGGCGAGCTCGCCGCCGACGTGCTCATCGCCTCGGACGGCCCGCGCCTCTCCGCCCATCGGCCCACGATCTTTCTCGGCTCGCGCGGCCTCGTCAATTTCAAGCTCGAACTGACGCTGCGCGAAGGCGGCCATCATTCGGGCAACTGGGGCGGGCTGCTGCGCAACCCGGGTGTCGTGCTCGCCAGCGCGATCGCCTCGATGGTCGACGCGAACGGCCGGATACGCGTGGACGGCCTGCGCCCGCCGCCCATTCCCGAGTCAGTGCGCCGCGCGCTCGCCGATATCCGCGTGGGCGGCAATCCGGGCGAGCCCGCGGTCGATCGCGATTATGGCGAACCCTGCCTCACGCCCACCGAACGCGTGTTCGGCTGGAACACGCTCGAAGTGCTGGCGTTCCGCACGGGTAACCCCGAAAAGCCGGTCAATGCGATCCCGCCGCACGCGCTCGCCTATATGCAGATTCGCTTCGTCGTGGGTACGGACTGGCAGAACCTCGAGCGCATCGTGCGCGCCCACCTCGATGCGCACGGCTTCGACATGGTCGAACTCGACGTGGAGCGCGGCGCACCCGCCACGCGCGTCGATCCCGACAACGCCTGGGTGCAGTGGGCGCTGCGCTCGCTGCGCGAGACCACGGGCGAAGAGCCCGTGCTGCTGCCGAACCTGGGCGGCACGCTGCCCAACGACGTGTTCGCCGACGTGCTCGGCATGCCCACGCTGTGGGTGCCGCATTCGTACCCCGGCTGCTCGCAGCACGCGCCGAACGAGCATCTGCTCGGTCCGGTCGTGCGTGACGGGCTGCGCATCATGGCCGGCCTCTTCTGGGACCTCGGCGCAAGAGAGGCCGGCGCGTCCAATCCCGCCCCGCAGGTTCCGACAACGCTTGCATAAGGACGTCGCAATGAGCATCGATTCCGTACCCGCGCATCACGGCAGCGAACCCTGGCAAGAGGCCGCTGCCCAATCGTCATCGGGCAACAGCATTTCGCGCCTGATCCTCGCCACCTCGATAGGCAACGCGCTCGAGTTCTACGATCTGCTCGCGTACGGCTATTTCGCGTCCACGCTCTCGAAGCTCTTCTTCCCCGTCCACAACGCCACGATGTCGCTGCTGCTCACGCTCGGCACGTTCGCGCTCTCGTACCTCGCGCGGCCGTTCGGCGCGCTCGTGCTCGGCTCGTACAGCGACCGCAGGGGCCGCAAGGCGTCGCTCACGCTCTCCATCGCGATGATGACGATCGGCACCGGCATGGTCGCGCTGATGCCCACCTACGCGACGATCGGCATCCTCGCGCCCATCGGCATTTTTGCGTCGCGTCTTCTGCAAGGCTTTTCGGCAGGCGGTGAATTCGGCAGCTCCACGGCCTTTCTGGTCGAGCACGCGCCGCAGCGCAGCGGCTTCATGTCGAGCTGGCAGTTTTCGAGTCAGGGCGCGAGCACGCTGCTCGTCTCCTTGTTCGGCGCGGTGCTGATGGGCACGCTCACGCAGCCGCAACTCGAAGGCTGGGGGTGGCGCATTCCGTTCCTGTTCGGTGTGCTAATTGGGCCCGTGGGTCTTTATATCCGCAAACGCATCGACGAAACGCCCGAGTTCGAGCGCATCGAAAAGGCCGAGTCTCCCGTGCGCGAGCTGCTCGCCACGCAGAAGTCGCGCGTGCTTGCCTCGATCGGCGTGCTGGTGCTGACCACGTCGGCACAATACGTTCTCCTCTACATGCCGACCTACGCCGCCCGCCAGCTCGGCCTCGCGCCGACGTCGGGCTTCATCGCCACACTCGTTGCCGGCCTCATCGCCATCGTGCTCACGCCGATCGTGGGCCACTGGTCGGACAAGGTGGGGCGCACGCGCTTCATGTTCGTCGCGGGCGTACTGTTCTTCCTCACCGTCTATCCCGCGTTCATGCTCGTGAACGCCCATCCGTCGCTGCTCATGCTGATGGCCGCCGTGATCTGGATCGCGGTGCTGAAAGTCACCTATTTCGCGTCGATTCCGGCGCTCATGGCCGACTTCTTCCCGACGCGCACGCGCACGACGGGCATGGCGCTCGCCTACAACATCGGCACGACGGTGTTCGGCGGCTTCACGCCGCTCGCCGTCGCCTCGCTCATCGCGGCGACGGGCAACAATCTCGCGCCGGGTCTCTGGCTCATGTTCGCTGCGGTCGTGAGCCTGGTCACGCTGATCTGGGCGCGGGCGAGCCTGGGCGCGCGCTGAACAAACGCAACGCAAAGAAAAAGGAAACACGTACGTATGCAACACGACTTGCCGCAGGTAGTTCTGGACGCCATCCAGTTTTCCGTCGATCACGAATCGGCATGGGACCGCGACGCCGACGGCAAGTTCGGCGTGCACGTGAACGACCCGCCGCCCTGGAACCGCCTGCTCGGCCCCATTCACGATCGCGGCCCGGTGTCGGGCGCCGTTGCCGTGGAAGGCCGGCTGCTTGCGCAATGGGGCGAGCCCGATCGGCCCGACCTGACCTTCAGCATTGCCAAGACGTACCTCGCTCTGCTCGCGGGTGTGGCGCACGACCGCGGTCTCCTGCCCGATCCCGACGAGCCGGTGCGCCTGCGCGTGCCGGGCATCGGCTTCGACGACGAGCACAACGCGCCGATCACGTGGACGCACCTGCTGCAGCAGACGAGCGAATGGCAGGGCGAGTGCTTCGGCCTTGCCGATCAGGCCGATCACTATCGGGCCGTGACGTTCGGCGAGCCGCCCAACGGGAAGAAAGGTGATTTGCGCCCCTTGCAGAGGCCCGGCACGTACTGGGAATACAACGACGTGCGCATCAACCAGCTTTCGCTAGCGCTCCTGCATCTGTTCGGCCGTTCGTTGCCCGAAGTGTTTCGCGAAACGATCATGCGGCCCGTCGGCGCGAGCGAGAACTGGCAATGGGTCGGTTACGACGACGCGTGGATCGATATGGGCGGCAGGCGCGTGCAGTCGGTGCCCGGCGGCTCGCATTGGGGCGGCGGCATGTCGGTGAGCGCGAACGATCAGTTGAAAGTCGCGCAGATGCTGCTCGACGACGGCGTGGCCCGTGGCCGCCGCGTGCTGTCGAGCGAATGGATCGCGCGCATGCGCACGCCCTGCCCGCTCGCGCCGTTCTATGGCTCGCTGGTCTGGCTCAACACAGGTCAGCGCGTGTTCCCGAGCGTGCCGGAGTCGAGTTATTTCGGCGTCGGCGCCGGCAGTTCGTTCATGTGGATCGAGCCCGAACGCAGGATCGCGCTGATCGCGCGCTGGCTCGATCCGGAGTTCGCGGATGCGTTCTTCGGCAAGATGCTGCGCGCCGTCGATGCCGTGCGCTCGCGCCAGGGCGCCAGCGCACTAACGCACTAGCGGCACTAGCGCATCGCCATTTCCAGCACGCGCGCCACATGCAGGGCCGTCTTGTTCGCCCCGTCGTGGATCTGGTGACGGCAACTCGTGCCGTCCGCCACGACGAGGTCGGCGCGATCGGCCTTGCGCACGGCGGGCAGCAGCGACAGCTCGGCCATGGCCTGAGAGGCTTCGTAGTGCTCAGCTTCGTAGCCGAAGCTGCCCGCCATGCCACAGCATGACGATTCGATCGGCTTGACGTCGAGGCCCGGAATCCAGCCCAGCACCGTGAGCACGGGGTGGAAGGCATCGAAGGCCTTCTGATGGCAGTGTCCATGCACCCAGGCGCGCGGCGCATCGAGCTCGTGCAATGGCAGATCGAGACGGCCCGCGCTTTTCTCGCGCACGAGGAACTCTTCGAACAGGAACGCCGCGGCCGAGAGCTTGCGCGCCTCGTCGCCGTAACCGTATTGCAGGAACTCGTCGCGCATCGAGAGCAGGCACGAAGGTTCGAGCCCGACGATCGACACGCCGCGCTCCACGAACGGCATCAGCGTATCGAGCAGCCGCCGCGCCTCGCGCTTCGCTTCGTCTACCCGCCCCGCCGCGAGGAACGTGCGGCCGCAGCATAGCGGGCGTTCATCGCCGCGCACGTTGAAATGCACGAGATAGCCGGCCGCTTCGAGCACGCGTTGCGCGGCGCGTGCGTTCTCGGGCTCGAAGTTGTCGTTGAAGGTGTCGACGAACAGCACCACTTCCCAGGTTGCCGCTGCTGGGTCACGTTTTGCGCCCGCAACGCCCGAAACTTCGGAAAGAAACGAACGCTGGAACTGCGGCAGCGAGCGTTGCGGCGCGAAGCCGATCGCGCGCTTCGCCCACGCCGGGACGAGCGGAATGCGCCCGGCCGCCGCCGCGAGCGCGCGAGCCTTCGCGGCGCGTTGCGCATAGCGCGGCAAATACGCAATCAGCTTCTCGCGCAGCGTCATGCCGTGCGCCGCGCTCCACGCCGCGCGCGCCTCGATCTTGAGCTTCGCCATGTCCACGCCGGTCGGGCAGTCGCGCTTGCAGCCCTTGCACGAGACGCACAGATCCAGCGCATCCCTCACGTCGGCGCTCGCGAGACCATCGTCGCCCAGCTGCCCCGATATCGCGAGCCGCAGCGTGTTCGCACGGCCGCGCGTCACATGCTGCTCGTCCTTCGTCACGCGGTAGCTCGGGCACATCGTGCCCGCCTCGAACTTGCGGCAGTGTCCGTTGTTGTTGCACATCTCCACCGCTTTCGCGAGGCCGCCGGTCACATCGTCGCCGCTGCCCGGCGGCGTTTGCGCACCGGTCAGCGGATCGCGGCGCACGTCCCACGCCGACCAGTCGAGCTCCGGCCGCATCTGTCGTTCGCGATAGCCGGGCGCGAAACGGAACAGCTTCGTGTCGTCCATCTTCGGCGGGCGCACGATCTTGTCGGGATTGAAACGGTTCTCGGGATCGAATAGCTGCTTGATCTCAGCGAACGCCGCGTTGAGCTTCGGTCCGTACTGCCAGGCAATCCATTCGCCGCGGCACAGGCCATCGCCGTGCTCGCCCGAAAACGCGCCCTTGTACTCGCGCACGAGTTCCGCGGCCTCTTCCCCTATCGCACGCATTTTCGCCGCGCCGTCGCGGCGCATGTCGAGTATCGGCCGCACGTGCAGCGTGCCAACGCTCGCGTGCGCGTACCACGTGCCTTCGGTGCCGTGCTTGTGAAAGATTTCGGTCAGGCGGCTCGTGTACGCGGCGAGATGCTCGAGCGGCACCGCGCAGTCCTCGATGAACGATACGGGCTTGCCGTCGCCCTTCATGCTCATCATGATGTTCAGGCCCGCCTTGCGCACCTCCCACAGCGCCTTTTGCTCGTTTGCATCGGTCATCTTCACGACTGACTCGGGCAGGCCGAGGTCGCTCATCAGTTCGACCAGTTCGCCCAAGCGCCGAACCTGCGCATCACGCTCATCGCCGGCGAACTC
>DATBXG010000435.1:0-4525 GCA_036514415.1 Paraburkholderia sp. | reverse complement strand
CCCGATGTGGCCGCCAGCCGCGGCCACGGGCAAGCGTTTGCGCGCCTGCGCGAAGGATGAGGTGTAGGCGGAGAAAGGCAGATTCATCGGTTGGCAACTAATGTAGGGGACCCGCGCCCCGGGGCGGGCCGCTGCAACGTCGCGCGTCGCATGCGTTCGGAAAGGGCGCAGTTTACCGGCAGATGGGCCAGAACGGGTCAAAGAGCAAAACGCGGTAATAATTCTCGCCGATTCGTAATGCATCGCCGTGCGCATCACCCAGTGAATTTTCAACCGGATTCTTACCAGACCTTTCCATTTGAACAAAACGGGTAAACATCGTGGTAATGCGCGGTCATTTTGCGTTTCGACGCAGGATGAAATATACGCTGTGCCGCGCATTTTCTTCATAAATCCCACTAATTCTTCCAGAATATTATTCTTGACGCTCATTGTCGCGCTTCTATAATCGCCCGTGAATTCAGGCATTCGCCTGGCCATCGCGGCAGTCATCGGCTGCCCCTGGGAGTACTCCGTCATGTACAAAGGCAGTGTGACCGAAGAAGCGCGCGAAGTTCTCCGCGCAATCGAGCTGATCCAGCTGGGCGCACGCATGCCAGTGCTCGAAAAAGAACTGACGCTGTCGCGCAATCGTTTGATCAGACTTTATCGGGAACTCAAGAACGCTTCGCCGCCCAAGGGCATGCTGCCATTTTCGGCAGACTGGTATTTCACCTGGCAGCCGAATATTCATGCGTCGCTCTTCTACAACATTTACCTGTTCCTTACGGAACGAGCGAAATGCAGCCGGCTCGATGCGCTCACACGCGCGTATCGCCTCTATCTCGAGCATTGCGAGAGCGCCGAAACCGAACGCGTGCTGAGTTTCACGCGCGCCTGGACCCTGCTGCGCTTTTTCGAAGGCGGCCTGCTCACGCTGTCGAGCTGCACTGTTTGCCGCGGCCGTTTCGTGCGTCACGTGCGCGATGCGCACAAACCCACCGCCTGCTGCATTTGCGTGCCGCCCGCGCGCGCGGGCATGACACGCGCCGCCCGCGCGAGCCGCAACGCAGACGATGAGACCGTTGCGCCCGCCGCCGTTGCGCCCGCCGCCGTTGCGCCCGCCCCCGTTGCACGCAATCGCGCGAAGGCCGCGCTCGGCGAGCTATCGGACACGATGCGCGACACGGTGCGCGACACGCTCGCCGAAGTCACGCGCGCCCTCGACCCCAGGCGTTCCGCGAACCGTTTGCGCCTGACAGCGTCAATTCCCGTTTGAGCGAACACCGCGCGACGCGTCCTTTTCATCCCACCTCGTCGCCTTCCGCCTCCGACTGCAACGCGCGAATATCACACGCGCAGATCCGGCATATTGCTTTGTGATCCTGATGAACGTGCTGCTGCTGACGAAGCTCGCAAAGCTGCGCCGCGAGTTCGATTGCGTGTGAGTGCGCGGCCTGCCAGATCTCCCAGGCGATCTGCGCGCCGCTTTGCACGTAGTCGTCGTTCTGATCGCGCTCGAGCGCATCGGGCAGGCTCGCGTTGACCTGCAGATATTGCGTGCGATAAAGCGCCTCGAATACCTTGCGCCGCGACGGCCGCTTCAAGCTCGCCTCTTCGCGAAGATTACCGGATCGGTGAGGCGCAAAGACTTCATGCACATGCGGCGTAGAGGCAAACTTCTTCTTGCGGGTCGGGAGGATCACGCGGCGGCCATGCGGCAATGCGCACGACGTTACGGATATCGACATTGTGGCAGGCGCCGCATATAAACGTGTCGCGGAATATCGCGAATTTTCTCGCGTTATTCGTGGACCGCTCATGGCCCGCAACCTGCGATTATTGTGGGCGTAAAAAAGTCGAAGGGAGTCGACCATGCAAATCGGGGCGGCGACACAGTTCGCCAACGGCAGCGCCAATATGAGCACGGGTGATACGAGCACTGCTTCAGACCAGGCAGCGCAAGACGCCGCGCAGGCAAGCGACAACTCCACGAACGCGACGTCATCGTCATCGCAGGACGATGCCGTGCAAATTTCCCCGCAAGGCTATGCCGCCGCATCATCCGACGACACCGGCAACGGCGGCGATGCGTCCAGCGGCGACTCCGCCTCGCAAACCGATGCCCAGCCCGTGAAATCGCTCGTCTATGGCGCACTCGGGCTCGAGCGTCCCGACCAGCCCGACGACCCGAACCAGGCCTATACGCTGGGCCATTGGATCGCAGCGGGCATTACGCTGGGCGGCATCATTTCTCTTTTCATCTGACGACGCAGGCTCGTTGCGCGCGCACCCGCCTGGGGCCGTCCGCAATATGAGCGTGCGGCTGGCGTGCCGATATGGCGCGCGCCCTGTCCGTATCCGCCAGGCTGGCGGAATCCGCCGATTGATATTCGGGACGAAGTGGCCCATATTCAATTTGGTGCGCGAAATCCGGCACCGATTTTGCTGCACCTCGTCAATCGAAGCCAAAGCCAGCTTTTCCCATGTTCAACGAACCTGGTCACGAGGATTCTGGCCCGTGGCAGTGCCCCTACTGCGGGACCAGGCTCAACGCGCCGCTGCTACTCTGCCCCCAATGCGGCGCGAATCAGCTGGCCGCTGCTTCCCGCATCGCTGCCGCGAGCGACGGCGCGCTGAACGAACGCTCGAGCGGCATCGCTGACCGCCTGCGTGCGCACCTGGGCGCCCTGCCGGGCAAACCTGGCGGCGGTCCTGGCGGCAAGCGGGTCTACGACGGCGACTACCCTTCGATTGACGAGGAAACCATCACGCGCCGCCCGCGGCGGCCGCTCTATGCATGGATCGGTCTCGGCGCGCTCGCGATCACGCTCACCGGTTATGCGGTCCTGCACGGCAGCGAATGGGAGCCGAAGCTCGGCGTGCAGGTGGTCGAGGGCTCCGTGACCGGATCGAAGGACAAACTCGCGGCGCTGACGACCCGTTCGCACGGCGCACAGGTCATGGCCGCGCTGCCGCGCGCCGGCACGGCACGCGCGAACGCGGCGCAGCCGGGCGTCGCGCTGCAGAAAGCGCCGCCCTTCGAACTCGCGCCCGCCGCGCCGAGCTATGCGAACGCCCGCCCCGACGTCGCCCGAAACCTGGCCAGCGCGCGAGCCAGTCTCGACAAGAACGACCTCAGGCCCGCGCGAAGGTCGATCATGAGCGCGCTCGCCGCCGAGCCCGGCAACGCCGACGCGCAACAAATGCAAGCCGACCTCGTCGCGCGCGAGCAGCAGCGCGACATGCTGATCGGCCACGCACTGCAATGCGAGCATGAGCGCCAGTGGGCCTGCGTGCGGCAGGACGCGGGGCATGCCGTGAACGTCGACGCATCGAGCCGCGAAGCAAGACGCCTCCTCACGCTCGCGAACGGCGAGCGCAAGTCGGCCGGCGGCAAGCGCAATAGCCGGTTCTGGCCATGGGAAAGCCAGTATGCGCAGGCGGGCGACGCCCATTCTCGCCACGGGCCCCTGTTCTGGCATCACTGATCATTGCCTGTCGAGCCGCTCAGGCCGGGCTGCGAGCGAAGCGTTCCGGCATTATTAATCAGCATTCCTAATATAAATCCGTCGCCTTCTCGCGACGGCGACGCGGCCATGCGCGCCTGGGGTGGCCCGCCGTCGGCTCTCGCGCTACTATCGACGTCGCCCAAAACCACATCCCGACCCGCAGCCGCCCATTCATGAATTCTGAAATGTCATCAGTACACGCGTCTCGCGTTGGCCGCATCGTCGAGGTGCTCGTCGTATTCCTCAAGCTCGGCATGACGAGCTTTGGCGGGCCGATCGCGCACATCGGCTACTTTCGCCGCGAATTCGTCGAGCGCCGCCGCTGGCTGGACGACAAGGCCTTCACCGATCTGGTCGGCCTCTGCCAGTTTCTGCCCGGGCCTGCCAGCAGCCAGACCGGCTTCTCGATTGGATGGCTGCGTGCTGGCTGGGCCGGAGGACTGGCGGCGTGGTGCGGCTTCACGTTGCCATCCGTGCTCCTGATGCTGGCCTTTGCGGCCATTGCCCCGAACCTGGCGGGACCGGCTGGCACGGGTGTCGTTCACGGGCTCAAGCTCGTCGCGGTGGCCGTCGTCGCTCAGGCGGTCTGGGACATGGCGCGCCGCCTCTGCCCTGACCGCCGGCGCGCTGCGATCGCGCTCGCCGCCCTCGCACTCCTGAGCGTTTTGACGACAGCTTACGCTCAGCTCATCGTGATCGGAGCCGGTGCGCTGCTCGGTCTCGCGCTGTGCCGCACGAACACTACCGAGGCCGCGCCCATGGCGGCTCCCTACGCCGCGCAGTTCCACGTGTCCCGGGCGGCCGGCGTCACGGCGTTGATCGCTTTCTGCGTGCTGCTGGCCGGGCTTCCCGTCACCGGTGCGAGCGTCGCAGCACAGGGCGTCCGCGTATTCGAGGCGTTCTATCGGTCCGGCGCGCTGGTGTTCGGCGGCGGGCACGTGGTGCTCCCCTTGCTGCAGCGGGAAACGGTCGCCACCGGCTGGGTCGCGCCGGGTGATTTTCTTGCGGGCTACGGCGCAGCGCAGGCGGTGCCC
>DATBXG010000434.1:0-7060 GCA_036514415.1 Paraburkholderia sp. | reverse complement strand
AGGCGTGGAAGCGGCGTTCGCGCGCGCAGGGGACGTTCGCTCGCTGCGCCTGCACGGCGACTGCCATCCGAGCAACGTGCTCTGGACCGACGCCGGCCCGCATTTCGTGGACTTCGACGATAGCCGCATGGGTCCCGCTATCCAGGATTTGTGGCTGCTGCTGCCCGGCGATCGCGCTGGCGCCTCGCGCGCGCTGGCGGATCTGCTCGCCGGTTATGAGGACTTCTGCGAATTCGAGCCGCGCGAGTTGCATCTCGTCGAAGCGCTGCGCACGCTGCGCCTCATCCACTACTCGGCGTGGCTCGCGCGCCGCTGGCACGATCCCGCGTTTCCGGCGGCCTTCCCGTGGTTCAACACGCAGCGCTACTGGGAAGAGCGCATTCTCGAACTGCGCGAGCAGATCGGCGCGATGCAGGAAGGGCCGCTCTGGCACGTGTGAACTTCGCGCGCAGGCTCACTGCGCGCTCGCCGGGCTCTCAGGCGTTGCGCCCTGCGCCGGCGGCTTGACGATCAATTGCGCGCGCAGGTCGCGCGCCATCGTCTCGAACGCCGGGCGCATCTGCGTGAAATCGTCGGCACTGCAGACGTCGCTCGCGAAATGCGTGCGCCCCGTGCGCGTGACGCGCAACACGTTCGCCGCGGAATCCAGCGCGTAGTGCGAGCGGAAATCGATGAACCGGTTGTCGGCGTGCAGCGGCATCGGCACGTCGAGCACGCGCATGCCTGGCGGCAGCTCGATGCGCGCGCGCTCGGTCACCACCACGTTGCGGCACACGAAGGGCTGCGTGCGGCGCGATTCGCCCAGCCAGTAGTGCAGATTCGCTTCGAGGCCGCCCACGAAGCTCGTCAGCGTGGGCACGGGCGTGGTCATTTCGGGGTCGACGAAGCCGTCGAACGTGCCCGTGAGCGTGAGCACGAGCGGGCCGGCCGTGGCGTCGAGCGGGCTGGAAGCGAGCGTGGCGCTGCCGCGCAGGTTGGCGTTGCGCAGCTCCCATTGCAGCGATTCCTCGCGCTGCGCGGGCGTTTGCAGGCGCAGCACGCTACGCGTCTGCTCGGCGGACCAGCCGTCGGCCTGCAAGCGGTAGATGAAGTGCGCCGAGCCGTCGGGCGCGACCGTGATGTCGAGATCGCTCTCGCGCGTCGTCGTGGCCGTGGCGGGCGTGTGGACCTGCGTGCCGTCGCCGGCGAGCACGGCGGTGCGGTCCATGTCCGTGGACGGCAGATAGCCGAACTCGATGTTGCTCGCCGTGGAATCCGCGAACAACTGCAGGTCGGGCAGCCAGGTGATGACGTGATTGATCACGCCGAAGCCCGGCACGGCGGGCAGCGTGTAGACCGTGCCGCTGCTCACGAGCGCGGGCGTGCTGCGGATGCCCACGGCGTCGAGCAGCGCGCCATAGAGTGCGACGTGGTCCTTGCAGTCGCCGTAGCGGTTCGCTAGCACGTCGGTTGCGCGGTGCGGCACGATCTCGCCGCGCCCGATGTTGATCGCCACGTAGCGGATGTTGCGTCGCACCCAGTCGTAGAGCGTCTGCGCCTTCGCGCGCGGCGTGTCGTCGTGCGCAGTGAGTGTTTGCGCGAGGCGCACGATGGCCGCATCGCGCGCGCCCGGGTCCTCGGCGGCCTGGCGATAGACCTTCGCGAACGCCGCGTAGTCGGGGAAAGTGGACACCATCAGCCGGTCGCCGTAGCTCACATAGGCGACCGAGCCATATTCGAGGCGCTCGAAATTCGACTTGTCGTAGTGGTACTCGTAGCGCGTGCGGCCGTTGAGCGTGGCCGGCGGCAGCACGGTGAAGCCGCGTGCGTCGGCGTAGAGCGGCACGTTCGCGGGCAGGTCGTAGATCACCCGGAAGTTGTGCGTGGGCGCGAGGTCGGGCGGCGTGAAGTCGCTGAACCAGCCGGGCACCACGGGCACGCGCTGGATCTTGCGCCATGTGAGGTGCACGCGCGCGCCCGGCTCGACGGCCGGAAACACGATCACCTTGTCCTGCACGTCCTGGAACATCGGGGCGTCGAACGAGCGCACTTCCTGCACGTCGCGGATCTGCTCGGGGCGCACGTCGTGACGGCCGCCCCGGGCGTCCTCGGTCCACGCTTCGAGCACCTCCACGTGGGCCATCTCGCGGTTGAACCACACGTAGTACTGGCCCGCGCGCGCGATGCCGGCCTCCGTGTTCACGCGCAGCGTGAGCGAGTCGAGCGTCGTGTACGAGCCGTCCGCGTTCACCGTGAAGGTCTGCGTTTCCGATTCGTTGGTGTACGGCGCCTGCGCGGCGCTGCCCGCCGGGTTCAGCGCGCTCGCCACGGTGGGGACCGGCGTGAGCTGCACCACCCCCGCGCGCAGGTCTGCCGCGAATGCTTGCGTGACGGGGCCGAGCACGGCCAGGAAAAGAACGAGAGCGAGGCGCATGGGAGGCTCGGCTGGTGTCGGGTCACGGATGAGCGCTACTTCCGTCACTAAAAAGTCATGTGCGGGCCTTGTCAAGCGGGTGGCGCGCAAAGTGCCGGCGGTGAGCCGTGTATCGAGCATTGAATCTAGATGTGTGGTCACGCAATACAATGCCCGCTTGCGCCGTTCTCCCGGCGTCATAAGGCGCCGCCGCCGCTTCGCTGCGCGCGCAACAATCGACGCAGATCGCCTGCGCGCGGGCCACGCCGCCGCATATGCATGTTTGTCTCATATTGCCAAGGCAGCGCCTGGGGACTAAGGTTCGTGCAGCCGTCAAGCGGCAATCAAGTGTTCTGTGCGTTTTCGCAGAAGAGAACACAGAAACCACGCCTACCAACAGCCATTTTGGATGGGACCGGAGCGAGCGTTTTCTCACTCTCAACCTCTGGCCGACTCAGGAGACCCCATGAGCAGCGTTGCAGATTCGACGCGCGGTGCGCAGCCCGCACCATTCTTTTCCAAGGAGGCGACGGTCGCCCCTCCGGGCTTTTCGCGCTGGATGGTGCCGCCCGCGGCGCTCGCCGTGCACTTGTGCATCGGCCAGGCCTACGCGTTTTCCGTTTTCAATGCGCCGCTCACGAAGGTGATCGGCATTACGCAGTCCGCGCCCGATGACTGGTCGCTCACCACGCTTGGCTGGATCTTCTCGCTCGCCATCGTGTTTCTCGGCCTGTCCGCCGCGTTTGGCGGCAAGTGGCTCGAACGCGTCGGCCCGCGGCGCACGATGTTTACCGCCGCGTGCTGCTTTGGCGGCGGTTTTCTCGTTTCCGCGCTCGGTGTGTACCTGCACCAGATCGTGCTGCTCTATCTCGGCTACGGCGTGATTGGCGGCATCGGCCTCGGGCTTGGCTATGTGTCGCCGGTTTCCACGCTGATCCGCTGGTTCCCCGACCGTCGCGGCATGGCCACGGGCCTCGCCATCATGGGCTTCGGCGGCGGCGCGATGATCGCGGCGCCCCTCTCGGTCCTGCTGATGAAGCATTTCGCGAGCGACACGAGCGTGGGCGTCGCACAGACCTTCGTGGTGCTCGGCATCGCGTACTTCATCTCGATGACGATCGGCGCCATCACGATCCGCGTGCCCGCGCCCGGCTGGAAGCCTGCGGGCTGGACGCCGCCCGTCGTGGCGAAAAAGCTCGTGTCGAGCCAGCACGTGCACATCGACCAGGCGCTCAAGACGCCGCAGTTCTACCTGATCTGGCTCGTGCTGTTCCTCAACGTGACGGCGGGCATCGGCATTCTGGGCCAGGCCTCGGTCATGATCCAGGAGAGCTTCAAGGACACCGTGAGCGCCGGCGCGGCGGCGGGCTTCGTCGGCCTGCTTTCGCTCTTCAACATGGGCGGCCGCTTCGTGTGGGCCTCGGCTTCGGACTGGGTGGGGCGCAAGAACACGTACTTCATCTTCTTCCTGTTCGGCGCCGTGCTGTACTACGCGGTGCCGCAGTTCGCGCAGAGCGGCAACATCGTGTTCTTCGTGCTCGCGTACTGCCTGATTCTCTCGATGTACGGCGGCGGCTTCTCGACCGTGCCCGCGTATCTCGCGGACATGTTCGGCACGGCGTTCGTCGGCGGCATTCACGGCCGTCTCCTGACCGCGTGGGCCGCAGCGGGCGTGGCCGGTCCGGTGCTCGTGAACTACGTGCGCGCGTACCAGGTCGCGCACGGCGTGGCGAAGGCCGACGCGTACACGATGACCGTGCACATCATGGCCTCGCTGCTGGTGGTGGGCTTCCTTTGCAATCTGCTCGTGCGCCGCGTGGACGAAAAGCATCACATGAGCGAGACGCAACTCGCCGCCGGCAAATAAGGAGGAATACACCATGACTACTCAGGTTGCTGAAAAGTCGTCGAACAAGGTGCTGATGGCGATGTTCTGGCTCTACGTGCTGGTGCCGCTCGTGTGGGGCGTGACCAACACGCTCACGCAGGCCATGAAGCTGTTCGGCTGATGCGTTGAGCTGAAACTGGAGCGCGGCGGCGCGAGCCGCCCGCCTGGAAGAACCCCGTGCTGCGGGCCGCCGACGCGAGTCGCGGCCCGCAGTTTTTTTGCGGGTCCATAGCAGTGCGCGGGACGCGGCACGCGCCCGGGAAGCGCCGCAGGCGTGACTTCAGGCATCGCACATCGATCCCGCGCCCGCCGCCTGCTCGCGTGCGGCCTTCGCCCCTTCGACCTGAAGGATCGTGGGCAGCGAGACGCCGTTCTTCGCCGCCGTCACCTCCGCGAGTATCGACACCGCGATCTCGGGCGGCGTGCGGCTGCCAATGTAGATGCCCACGGGACCGTGCAGCCGCGCGAGCTCCGCTTCGTTCAGGTCGAACTCCTTGAGCCGCTCGCGCCGCGCCGCGTTGTTGCGCCGCGAGCCCAGCGCGCCCACGTAGAACGCGGGCGTCTTGAGCGCCTCCATCAGTGCGAGGTCGTCGAGCTTGGGGTCGTGCGTGAGCGCGATCACGGCACAGCGCTCGTCGAGCTTCATGTCGAGCACGGTGTCGTCGGGCATGGTGCGCACGAGCGTCGTGCCGGGCACGTCCCACGTGTCGGTGTATTCCTCGCGCGGGTCGCACACCGTCACCTGGTAGTCGAGGCCCGCCGCGATCTGGCAAAGGTAGCGCGAGAGCTGGCCCGCGCCGATCACCAGCATGCGGTAGCGCGGCCCATGTATCGTGAGCAGGCGCGCGTCGTCGAAATCCACGCCATCGGTCGCGCTCGCGGGGCCGAGCGTGGCCTGGCCCGTCGCCATGTCGAGTGTGCGTGCAACGAGATCGCCGCGCTCGACGGTTTCGAGCAGCGCGCGGATGTTCGAGGCCTCGCTCAACGGTTCGAGCACGAGCTGGATCGTGCCGCCGCATGGGAGTCCGAAACGATGCGCTTCTTCCGCGGTGATGCCGTATTTCACGGCTTCGGGCCTCGCGATCGTCACGCCTTCGCGGTGCACGCGGTCGATGAGATCGTCCTCGATGCAGCCCCCCGAAACGGAGCCGACGACGAGGCCGTCGTCGCGCACCACGAGCATCGCGCCCTCGGGGCGCGGCGACGAGCCCCATGTTTTCACCACGGTCACCAGCAACGCGCGGTGCCCCGCATCGAGCCAGCGCACGCTGGATTTCAGGACTTCGAGATCCACGCTGTCCATGATCGTTTCCTCTTTGGTGTTTCCTCGGCGCCTTCGCCTTCCGGCTGGTCTTGCGCCGCGTCTCCGGCTGGTGCGGTCGTTTCACCGCTATCGTGCTGTTCCTCGCCGCCACCGGGTCCGCCGCCCAGTTGCGCGCCAAAGCGCCTGAAAAACTCGCCGGCGATCTTGCGCGCCGCGCCGTCCACGAGGCGCGAGCCGATCTGCGCGAGCTTGCCGCCCACCTGGGCGTTCGCGGTGTAGATGAGCGTGGTCGATTTGTCGCCGGCGGGCGCGAGCTTTACGTGCGCGTCGCCCTTGCCGAAGCCGGCCGCGCCGCCCTGGCCCTCGAAGACGATCATATAGCTGTTCGGGGCGTCGATATCGGCGAGCTGCATGCGGCCCTTGAAGCGCGCCTTCACCGGCCCCACCGCGGCGGTCAGCGCGACGGCGTAGGCGTTCTCGCCATCGGCTTCGATACTCTCGCAGCCCGGTATGCATGCCTTGAGGATCGCCGTGTCGTTGAGCGCCTCCCAGGCGCGCTGCTGTGGCACCGGCAGCGTGTGGCTTTCGGTCAGCTCCATCGTGTTTTTCCTTGTGCGGGGCGATCCTGCAACGTGTGCACTGCGCGTGGCGCCGGAGGCGCATGAGCCACCGGCGCGGCTTCGCACAGGCTGCGCGCGAACGTTTCCAGGCTGTCGAGATTGTGGACGGGGTAATGCGCGTCGACGTGGGGCAGCATCGCCTGCACGCCGCGCGCCCTGGGCGCGAAATCGCGGTAGCGCAGGAGCGGATTGAGCCACACCACGCGATGCGCGAACCGGTGCAGGCGCGCCATCTCCTCGCCGAGCTGGCCGCACGCGTCGTGATCGAGCCCGTCGGTGACGAGCAGCACCGTCGCGCGGCCGCCGAGCATGCGGCGCGCCCAGCGGCGATTGAACTCCGCGAGCGTCGCGCCGATGCGCGTGCCGCCCGACCAGTCCGCGACCTGGCTCGCGAGCTGCGCGAGCGCGATGTCGGGGTCGCGTTCGCGCAGCGCGCGCGTGGCATGCGTCAGGCGCGTGCCGAACAGGAACACCTGCAGGCGTTCCCGCGATTGCAGCAGGGCGTGGCAAAAGTAGAGCACCGCGCGCGAATAGCTGCTCATCGAGCCGGAGATGTCGAGCAGCAGCACGAGCGGCAGTTTGCGCTCCACGGGCGCGCGATATTTCCACACGGTCCAGTCGCCGCCCGCGCGCACCGCGTGGCGCGCGCTCGCGCGCAGGTCGGCGTGCGTGCCATGCGAGGCGGCTTTCAGGCGGCGCGTGCGCTCGGTGGCGAGCGGCAGGCGGCGCGCGCGGATGAGGTGGCGCAGCGTGCGCCATTCGTCGGCGGAAAGCGTGTCGAAGTCGCGATGGCGCAGACGCTCTTCGGCGCTGAAGGTGGCATGGGCGCGCAGCTCGTGTTCCTCGTGCGAGGCCGGTGGGCTCGCGCCGGGGCGCGTGGCCGGACGCGCCGCGAG
>DATBXG010000433.1:0-6598 GCA_036514415.1 Paraburkholderia sp. | reverse complement strand
AGGCGCTGCAACTCGCCGAGCGGCAGGTTGGGCGAATCGAAGTACCTGGGATCGGCCCACGCGGTCACGCGCGTGCCGGTTTTCTTTTCGTCGCGCGCGGCATTGCGCGTGGTGAGCGGTCTCGTGACGTTGCCGTCCGAGAAGCCGATTTCGGCGACCTTGCCGTCGCGCCACACGGTTACGTCGAGGCGTGTCGAGAGCGCGTTCGTGACCGAGACGCCCACGCCGTGCAGGCCGCCCGAGAACGTATAGGCGCCGCCGGCGGCCTTGTCGAACTTGCCGCCCGCATGCAGGCGCGTGAACACGATTTCGACGACGGGGACCTTCTCGTCGGGGTGCAGGCCAAACGGAATGCCGCGGCCATCGTCCTCGACGGAGACGGAATGGTCGGCGTGCAGCGTCACGGTGATGCGCTTGCCGTAGCCGCCGAGCGCTTCGTCCGAGGCGTTGTCGATGACTTCCTGGACGATGTGCAGCGGATTCTCGGTGCGCGTGTACATGCCCGGCCGCTGCCGGACGGGCTCGAGGCCCTTGAGCACCTTGATCGACGCTTCGCTATAGCCAGTGTTTCCAGCGTTGGACTTCTTCGTTGACATGGTGATCCACAGGGGGTTGTCCGCGCGCTTGTCCACAGGTCCTGTGGACATCTGCGGGGAAAACGCGTTGAGCATTCAAAAAAACCGATACGAAACAACGAGGTGAACCGGCTGCGCGCCGCGGTAGCAGGTGCGCTCGCGGCGGCGCGGTGGTTCGCGCAGTTGTTCGAATTCGCGAGGTATTGTACTGATTTGGGCTCGCAGGGCAATTTGCGCGGGGGTTGGCCGTTCGGCGGAGGGCTGGATCGAGGTGGGAGTCGCGTAGAATGGGGCGCGCGGCACGCTGGCCGCCGCCGCGAGATCAGCCGGCCTGTTGCCACTGTTTCTTGCACCGTTGAGGAGCGTGGAGCCGTCATGAGACCATCGGAAGCACTGCGCGCGCACCGCGCCGAAATCCGCGCGATCGTCGCAAGCCATCACGCGACGAATGCGCGGGTGTTCGGGTCGTCGGCGCGCGAGGAGGACGACGAGGATAGCGATCTCGATCTGCTCGTCGATCCAACGCCGGAGACTTCGCTCATCGATCTCGCGCAAATCCAGTTGCGGCTCGAAGCGCTCCTGGGCGTACGAGTGGACGTGCTCACGCCAAAAGCGCTGCCCGAGACGTTCCGCGCTCGCGTAGTCGCCGAAGCGGTGCCGGTATGAGAAAAAAAGATCTGCGCACGCCGGATTACCTGCAGCATATTCTTGACGCGATCGAACGGATTCGCAGCTACACCGCGCCACTTTCACGTGAAAGCTTCGAGGCCACACCAATGGCTGTCGATGCCGTCGTACGCAACATCACGATCATTGGCGAAGCCGCGCGCAATATCACGCGCGGCGACCCAGACTTTGCTGCCGCGCATCCCGAAATACCGTGGGAGGCCATGAATGGCATGCGCAACCAGGTGATGCACGGTTACTTTGTCGTGGACATCGACATTGTCTGGAGCACGGTGCAATTGTATTTGCCAGAGCTGGAACGCGAGCTTTCGCGGCTGAAGCGCTCGTAAAAAAAAAGCGGCCTTCATCAGGCCGCTCTCTCGCATCACTTGCGCTTGCTCTCCAACTCCTCCCACCGCTCGAGCGCGACGAGCAGTTCTTCGTCGATCGCCGCGTAGCGCTCAGTGAGCCTTGCGCCTTCCTGCGCATCCTTCGCGAAGATCGATCCGTCCTCGAGCTTCGCGCCGATGTCCTTCTGCTCCGTTTCCAGCGCCTCGATACGCCTCGGCAGCTCTTCCAGCTCGCGCTGCTCCTTGAACGAAAGCTTCACCGTGCGCTGGGCATTGCGCCCCGCCGCGCTGTCCCTGGGCGCGGCCGCCGCAGGCGCCGCTTCCTTCGGCGCACGCGCCTGGGCAATCTCCTGCGCCCGCGCGCTTTGCGTCTGCCAGTCGGTGAAGCCGCCCACGTACTCGCGCCAGCGCCCTTCGCCCTCGGACGCGATCACCGACGTCACCACATTGTCGAGAAACGCGCGGTCGTGGCTCACGAGCAGCACGGTGCCGTCGTAGTCGGTGAGCAGTTCTTCGAGCAGTTCGAGCGTCGGGATGTCGAGGTCGTTGGTCGGTTCGTCGAGCACCAGCACGTTCGCGGGCCGCGCAAAAAGACGCGCGAGCAGGAGGCGATTGCGCTCACCGCCCGAAAGCGACTTCACGGGCGAACGCGCACGCTCGGGCGCGAACAGAAAGTCGCCGAGATAGCTCATCACGTGCTTCTTGGCGCCGTTGATCTCGACCCAGTCGCTGCCTGGGCTGATCGTATCGGCGAGACTCTTTTCGAGGTCGAGCTGCGCGCGCATCTGGTCGAAGTACGCCACTTGCAGGTTCGTGCCCACGCGAACCGTGCCTTCATCGGGCTTCAGCTCGCCGAGAATCAGCTTCAGGAGCGTCGTCTTGCCCGCGCCGTTCGGCCCGACGAAGCCGATCTTGTCGCCGCGCATCACCGTGCTCGAGAAGTTGTCGACGATCGTGCGGCCGCCATAGCGCTTCGTCACATCCGTGAGTTCCGCGACGATCTTGCCGGACTTCTCGCCCTGCGCGACGTCGAGCCGCACGTTGCCCTGCACGTTGCGGCGCTCCTCGCGCTCGTGGCGCATCTGCACGAGCCGCGCGATGCGGCCCACGCTGCGCGTGCGGCGCGCCTCCACGCCCTTGCGGATCCAGACTTCTTCCTGCGCGAGCAGCTTGTCGAACTTTTCGTTCTCCACGCGCTCGACTTCGAGCTGCTGCGCCTTGCGCTCCTGATACTGCGAGAAGTTGCCCGGATACGAGAGCAGCTTGCCGCGATCGAGCTCGACGATGCGCGTGGCCACGCGGTCGAGAAATGCGCGGTCGTGGGTGATGAAGAGCAGGCTCGAGCGCTGCGCGACGAGCAGTTCCTCGAGCCAGCGGATGCCGTCGAAGTCGAGGTGGTTGGTCGGCTCGTCGAGCAGCAGGATGTCGGGCTGCACGACGAGCGCGCGGGCGAGCGCGACGCGCTTTTGCATGCCGCCCGAGAGCGAGCCCACGCGCGCGTCGCCTGCGAGGCCGATCTGCGCGAGCGTCGTGGCGACACGCGTGCGCCAGCTCCAGGCGTCGGCGTGATCGAGCGACGATTGCAGCGTGTTCATGCGCGCGAGCAGCGCGTCGTGTTGCGCGCCTTCGGGCGTGTCCGCGAGCTGGTGCGCGACCGCGTCGTATTCGTCGAGCAGCGCGCGCACGTCGGCGAGACCCGAGGCTACGGTGTCGAACACCGTGGCCTCGGTGTCGAAGTCGGGCTCCTGCGGCACGTAGACGGTCGAGAGATTCTGCTGGCGCGTGACGAGGCCGTCGTCGGGCTTCGCGAGTTCGGCGACGATCGTCAGCAGCGACGACTTGCCCGCGCCGTTGCGGCCGATCAGCCCGACGCGCTCGCCGGCTTCGAGCGAAAAGTCCGCGTGATCGAGCAGCGCGACGTGGCCGAACGCCAGTTGCGCGCCGGTGATGGTGTAAAGCGACATGGATGGAACGCGATGCGTGCGATGGACCTGAAGCGCGCATTGTACCGGGCCGCGCAGGTCGGGCCGCGCAGGTCGGGCCGCGGGGTAACTTCCCCGGGGCGGCCCGAACCGCCTGCTATTTCACGTGCACCGTGATCGTCTTGCTCCAGTCAGGCCCATACGAGCGGTGTGCGCCGTCGGCGAACTGCGCCGTCAGCGTGTGGTCGCCGGGCGGCAAGGTCACATCGGTTTCGGTCTGGCCCTTGCCGTAGTGAATCGACTTGTCGCTGACCGGCACGATCTGCCCTTTCGGCAGCGGCGCGCCGTCGATCAGCAAATGGTGATGCCCCGTATTGGGCGCGGTCGAGCCCGCGGGCGCGACCGTCATGCCGTCCACGCCGAACTTCACGTGCACCGGATTGCTCACCGTCGCGCCATCCTTCGGCTCGACGAAGTACACGCCGTCCGCACGCGCGACGCCGCTCGCGGCGACAAGCCCCACGAAAATTGCGGCAGCGAGCCCGTTTTTCCTGTTCATCGTGCGCTCCTGGAAAGTTGTCGGTCCTGTTCTGGCGGCCAGCATACACCCCTCATACGAATGCTCGCGGCGGGCGTGCCGCCTGGCGCGCGCGCCGGGCGGGAAAGCGCCTGCGCAATCGCGGCCCAGGTGTGGTCAAGACGCGGCCCGATCACGCACCGGCACGCGAGCCGTTTTCCGGTAACATCGCGGGTCGCCCGCGCCGCCCTGCATCCATAAAGGGCCGCATGACGGGCCGTGCATCGAATCGACTAGACGAAGGACACGCTGTGAGCGAAGTAATCGAGTACAAGAGCTGGGTCTGCCTGATCTGCGGCTGGATCTACAACGAGGAAGAGGGTCTGCCCGACGAGGGCATCGCCGCCGGCACGCGCTTTGCCGAGATCCCCGACGACTGGCGCTGCCCGCTGTGTGACGTGGGCAAAGCGGAATTCGCCGTCGTCGAGTTCTGATTGCGCCGCTTTGCGCAAGACGTGCAACGGCTCGCCGCGAAGGGATAAAGTCGGGGGTTGAGGCAGGGCAAAAGACGGGGCAGCGGAGTTGAAGGGGCGTCATTTTCGCGCCCGAACACGTTTGCTATACTCTTGGCCCTGCGTCGCGATATGGCTCGGACCCGCAAGGCCGAACCGCTTCGCGACCGCTCCGCGCCATGACGGGTCACTTGGGAAACATGGCGATCGAACGGAGCAATGCTCGACCTCGTGCTCCCTGTAGTTCAATGGATAGAACAAGTGCCTCCTAAGCGCTAGATGCAGGTTCGATTCCTGCCAGGGGGACCAGCCGCTCGAGCGACCGGGCCGGGCCGCGCAGGTTGGGCCGCGGAGGCTGGGCCGCACGGTTGGGCCGCGGAGGTCACAACCGGTGCCCAGTCGGTCGCCGCTGACCGGGCCATCCGGACAACCCGCCAGGCCGGTTCGCGCAGCGCTGGTTCCGTCTCTTTCTCGCGTTCGCGCCCCCTCTTTCCCGAGCAGGTTTTCCATGGACATCAACAAGCAAGTCGCCGCCCTCACCGCCTCCGAACTGCAGACGGCCGGCGCCAGCCAGGCCACGGCCATCGCCGTGAGCGTGCTGCTGCGCCACCTCAACTCGCCTGAACTCGCCCGCCAGCTGGGCGCGGCGTTCGAGAACCATCAGGCCGTCATGCTGCAGACGCCCTGGCCCGACCAGATGCTGAGCGCCTTCGACGCGACGCGGCGCTTCCTCGAAAGCGCAGCCCAGGTGCAAGCCCCTGCCGCCGAATAAGCGGCGCGAGGCGATCCGGCGGCGCCATTGAGTGACTAGGGGTAAGTACCGAGTAAATTCCCCTAAAGATACGAAAGAAAGTGCCGTAATGGCCTCTATGGAGTCCACGCGTCCCCTCCCCGCCGGTCATATGATGTCGATCCTCATCGACCAGGATATTGCGCACATTCGTCGCGTGATGCCGCTGTCACTCGCCGGCGACTTCGGCGGGCCGATTCTCCCCGCGAGCTACTGGCGCCAGCGCCTCCACCGCCTGCTCGACACCGGCCACGTGAACAAAGGCCAGCTGAGCGAAATCGACAGCCTGCTGCTCATCCTCGATCTGCACGAACTGAACGTCGCCTCTACCTCGCTGGCCCTGCAGGCAAACGCCGGCCCGCAACACTCCTGATTCCCTTCTGAATTCGACGCGCCCGCGCGTCGCTTGCCCACGCAACGCAACGGGAAATCCTGGTGTCGCGGGTCGAGCATCGGTCATAATGTCCGCAAAAATACCCTAACGAGGACTCCGTGCTCACGGCCGAACCGAGAGACCTGCTCCAGCAGGCACGCAAGCGTTTCACGCAGCAGCAAATCGCCACGCACGTCGGCAGGGACGTGAAGACCGTTCGGCGTTGGGAAAAAGGCGAAACGCCCTGCCCCGCGATGCTCGAAGCCGCACTGCGCGAACTGCTGCAAGGCGGCGCACGCCAGCACGGCAGCGCGGCGCGTTTTCGCTTCATCGATCTGTTCGCCGGCATCGGCGGCATCCGCAAGGGTTTCGAGGCGCATGGCGGCGAGTGCGTCTTCACGAGCGAGTGGAATCCGTTCTCGCGCAAGACCTATCTGGAAAACTACGGCGAGGACCATCCGTTCATCGGCGACATCACGGCCGTCGACGCCGCCGACGTCCCCGATCACGACGTCCTGCTCGCGGGCTTTCCTTGCCAGCCGTTCTCGATCGCGGGCGTGAGCAAGAAGAACGCGCTTGGCCGTCCGCACGGCTTTGCGTGCACGACACAGGGCACGCTGTTCTTCGACGTCGCGCGCATCATCGCCGGGAAGCGGCCCGCCGCGTTCCTGCTCGAGAACGTCAAGAACCTGATGTCGCACGACCGCGGCCGCACCTTCGACGTGATTCTCCAGGTGCTGCGCGACGAACTCGGCTATGACGTGCACTATCGCGTGATCGACGGGCGTCATTTCACGCCGCAGCATCGCGAGCGCATCATCATCGTCGGTTTTCGCGAGCCGGCCGCGTTCTCGTGGGATGCGCTCGCGCTGCCCGAGGACGGCCCGCGGCTT
>DATBXG010000432.1:0-3611 GCA_036514415.1 Paraburkholderia sp. | reverse complement strand
GCCGCCGACGAGCCGCGCAACGGCCTGCGCCCGCGTCATGCCCACATAGGGCGAGACTTCGCTTGCGCGCGGCGCGAAGCCCGTGCGCAGGAGCAGATGGCGGGCATCGTCAGCGTCGAGGAACGCGGCCGCTTCGTCGCTCGATGCCTGTGCGCCAGCCCCCTCGTTCGGCCTTGACCGTTTTGAGCTCATGATGAATGGACGCGCGACAAAATCGCCGACGCAGTGAGTGAATGTACCGGCTTAACGGCCGCGGCAAATCGTCTGTTGACTGCGTAATTGCTACGGTATTTTTCAGCGCGCAGAGAGGGTCCCAACGGCCCAAAATGCGCGCGCCATGCCGATAAAATCGTGAAAGGCGCGAGAAAGGCGCAACGGGAAAGCAAAGAGAGAATGGCGCGCGTGCAAATGGAGCAAACCGGCTCGACGCATTATTTGCGCGCGCTGACCGCGCTCACGTGCCACGCCGGGATCAGCGCTTATACAGTTCGCGCACGGCGTCTTCGATATGCTGACGCAAGAGGCGACGCTCATCGGGCGTCATATGGCCGTCGCGGCGGCGCTGATCGAGATCCGGGGGAACAGCGGGACGCTGATTGATGTTGATGTCGGATGCGGGACGCGGAATCGAGTCGCTGCGCACACGCCGCATTGCGGGTTTGCCGGCCGGCGCGCGAGCGGGAGACTGAGAGTTCTCGTAGCGGTCTGCAGAGGGCTGGGCCCGGGCCGGCACCGACTCCAGCGCAGCCACCACGCCACCGGCTAGCGCCAGGGCAAGCATGGTGTGGCGCATTGTCGGCCTGACCCCTCCCATCGTTTTGTTCCCTTCTTGACGCGGCAAACGGCTACCTCGAATACATGTACGAACCCGACTCTGCGCGGGCCTGGAATTTAAAGTCGAATGAAGTATCCACCGAACAGCCGCTGTACGTAAAGAAGTCTATCTGTCGGTGCTTGCGGTCGTGGCACAGCACGGGTAAATTTTGTAACTGACTGTAACCTGATAATTGGTGCAAACTCGCATCACTATCCAATCGCGCTAAGATGCCAGGCATGGAAACCAAAAACCCGTCCAAAATTCTCGTTGTCGATGACGATCCCCGGCTTCGGGACCTGCTGCGCCGCTACCTCGGCGAGCAGGGCTTCAATGTCTACGTGGCCGAAAACGCCCCCGCCATGAACAAGCTGTGGGTGCGCGAGCGTTTCGACCTGCTGGTGCTCGACCTCATGCTGCCCGGCGAAGACGGCCTGTCGATCTGCCGGCGCCTGCGCGGCAGCAACGACCGTACGCCCATCATCATGCTCACCGCCAAGGGCGAGGACGTGGATCGCATCGTCGGCCTCGAAATGGGCGCCGACGATTATCTGCCCAAGCCCTTCAACCCGCGCGAACTCGTCGCACGCATTCACGCAGTGCTGCGCCGCCAGGCGCCGTCCGAACTGCCGGGCGCACCTTCGGAAACCACCGAGGTGTTCGAGTTCGGCGAATTCGCATTGAATCTCGCGACGCGCACGCTCACCAAGGCCGGCCAGGAAATTCCGCTCACCACGGGCGAATTCTCGGTGCTCAAGGTGTTCGCGCGTCATCCGCGTCAGCCGCTCTCGCGCGAAAAGCTCATGGAGCTCGCGCGCGGCCGTGAATACGAAGTGTTCGACCGTAGCCTCGACGTGCAGATCTCGCGTCTGCGCAAGCTCATCGAACCCGATCCGGGCAGCCCGCGTTTCATCCAGACTGTCTGGGGCCTCGGCTACGTGTTCATTCCCGACGGCGCCGCCTGATCCTGAATGGTGTCTCGTTGTCTGCACTGCTTCTGTTGAAACGGGAAGGGGCCATGCGGATTGACCGACGTTTGCTCACGCTCGCGTTCGGCGATCTGTTCTGGCGCACCTTCCTGCTGATCGCCCTTCTCATCGCGGTCAGCCTCGCCGCGTGGTTCCAAAGCTTTCGCGTGATCGAGCGCGAGCCGCGCGCGCAGCGCGTGGCGCTCCAGCTCGTCGCGATCGTGAAGCTCACACGCACGGCGCTCCTCTACTCCGATCCCGATCTGCGCCGCGCGCTGTTGCAGGATCTCGAGAGCAACGAGGGCGTGCGCGTGTACCCGCGCGAGACCACGGACAAGTACAAGCTCCAGCCCGACGAATCGCTCAATCGCCTGATCGAGCATGACATACGCGGGCGTCTTGGCGACGACACCATCATCGCGCAGTCGGTCAACGACATTCCGGGCGTGTGGATCAGCTTCAAGATCGACGACGACGATTACTGGGTCGCGCTCGACCGCGACCAGCTCGACAATGTCACGGGGCTGCAGTGGGTCGGGTGGGGGGTATCCGCGCTCGCGCTATCGCTCTTCGGGGCGGCCTTCATCACGAGTCTCGTGAACCGGCCGTTCGCGCGGCTCGCCATGTCGGCGCGCATGCTGGGCTCCGGGCAGCCGCCCGCGCCCTTGCCCGAAAGCGGCATGGGCGTCGCGGCCGAAACCAATCGCTCGTTCAACCAGATGGTGCGCGACCTCGAACAGCTGGAGGCCGACCGCGCGCTGATGCTCGCGGGCATCTCGCACGATCTGCGCACACCGCTCGCGCGTCTGCGGCTGGAGACGGAGATGAGTCCGTCCGACCAGGCAACCAAGGACGCGATGATCGACGACATCGAGCAGATGGACATGATCATCGGCCGTTTCCTCGATTATGCTCGGCCCACCCAGCGCATGCCCGAGCGCGTCGACCTCTCGGTGATTGCGGGCGAGATGGCCGCGCGCATGGCGAGCGAAGACGGCGTGCGTCTCATCACGCGGCTCGCGCCCTCGGCCATGATCGAAGCCGATGACACCGACATGCGCCGTGTGGTGGGCAACCTCATCGAGAACGCACGCAAGTATGGTGCGAGTGAAGCCGACGGCATTCCGCACATCATGCTCGAAACGCGCGTCTCGCATTCGCGCGTCGAACTCTCGGTGGTCGACGAAGGCCCAGGCATTCCCGAAGATCAACTCCCGCTCGTCACGCGTCCGTTCTACCGCGTGAATACGGCGCGCACGCAGGCAAACGGCACGGGCCTCGGCATGGCCATCGTGCAGCGACTCGTGAGCCGCTATCGCGGCGCGCTGCGCCTGCGCAACAGGCTGCCTGGCCCGGGCCTCGAAGTGACGATCGAGTTCCCGCTCGCGAAGAGTATCTAACGCATCCAGCGGCCCTTTCGGCTTGCCGCATTCTGGGGCATTTCGCTCCCCGATTTCGTGCAAAAACGATTATTAAAAACTGCACTATCGTCATATTTGAGAAAATCCATTCCAAGCATTAGGCACAAACTATTTATACGATTTATTGATAGAGTTATAGTTTTGCTGTGTAACGCGTTCGTTACAGCCAGTAGGTAGTTTGAGCGGGTTGTTTTGCGAATCTCTTTTGTCAATTCTCAAGGAGTCAACGCATGAAAACTGTCGGCGATAAACTCGAAGCCTTCACCGTCACCGCTGCGAAGCCGGGTTTCAACAACCATGAAGAGAACGGCGTGTCGGCGTTCGAAGAAATCACCGAATCGTCGTTCCCGGGCAAGTGGAAGATCATCTATTTCTACCCGAAGGACTTCACGTTCGTTTGCCCGACGG
>DATBXG010000431.1:0-6941 GCA_036514415.1 Paraburkholderia sp. | reverse complement strand
TGAACTCGCGCGTGCGGCTGCGGGGCCGTCGGGGCTCGGACTCGGTATTGAACGGGCCTGGCAATCGATCGAGGAAGGCTGCCGCGCTGCGTTTGCGCAGGCGGGGCTTGCGTTCGACTGGTCGCAATGCGTGCTTGGCTGCGGGCTCGCGGGCGTGAACAACCCTGACTGGCTGGCGCCGTTTCTCGCTGCCGCGCCGCCGGTGGCCGGACTCGCAGTGGAAAGCGACGCCTACACGACGCTGCTGGGCGCGCACGGCGGCGCGCCGGGTGTGGTGGTCGCCCTCGGCACGGGCAGCATTGCAGCGGCGCTCGGTGAGGACGGCCAGTGCCGCATTGCAGGCGGTTTCGGCTTTCCTTCGGGCGACGAAGCGAGCGGCGCGTGGTTCGGCCTGCGCGCCATCGTGTGGGCGCAGCAGGCGCTCGATGGACGCGTCGCGATGGACGACTTCGCGCGTGCGCTGCTCGCCCAGGCGCGCGCGACCGATCGCGACAGTCTCATCGTATGGCAGTCCGCAGCCAACCAGACGGCTTATGCGAGCCTCGCGCCGGTCGTCCTCGCGCATCGTGAGCATCCGTTTGTCGCGAAGCTGCTGGCCGAGGCGGGCGTGGAGATCGCGAAGCTCATTGCCGCCCTCGACCCTTCGGCCAGCCTGCCGGCGGCGCTGTCGGGCGGTCTCGGGCAGCCGCTGCGCGAATGGGTGCCGCAAGCGGTGCGCGACCGTCTGCGCGCCCCGCTCGCCGATTCCACCACGGGCGCGCTGCGGCTCGCGCAGCAGGAGGCTCGCCGGCTGGAAGGCGCCGCCGCGGGCAACTCGTGATGAAGGGCGCGAACGGTGGCGCTTTTGCTGCGCGGGTGCGCCTGGCTTCGGGGTCGAACGCGCAGATTTGCGCCATCGCGCAGGGAACGTAGGTCAAAGGCATGGCCTGGCGGCAAATGCTACGATTGCCCGTTTCCCGCTAGCTGTCTGATCACCATGTACAAGGTCATCGCAACCGATCTCGACGGAACGCTGCTCAACAGCGACCATCAGGTCGATCCGTTCACGGTTGCCACGCTGGGCGCGCTCGACGCGCAGGGTCTGCCGTTCGTGATCGCAACCGGCCGCCATTATTGCGACGTGGCCGGCATTCGCGACGTGCTCGGCATCCGGCCGTATCTGATCACGTCGAACGGAGCGCGTGTGCATGCGCCCGACGACACGCTGATGCACGCGAGCGATCTTGCCGCGCCCACGGTCGAGCGTCTCGTTGCGGCCGACACCGTGGGTGGGCACGGCCGCGTGATCGTGAGCCTCTTTACCGACGACGCATGGTTGATCGACCGCGACGCTCCGGAGCTGCTCGCGTATCACCAGGACTCGGGCTTCGAGTACCACGTGGTGGATCTGCGCGCCCACGCTGACGCAGGCATCGCCAAGGCGCTGTATATCGGCGACCCGGCCGATCTCGCGCACGTTGCCCACAATCTCGCGCGTGAATTTGGCGACGCGCTCTACGTCACCTACTCGCTGCCCGATTGTCTCGAGGTGATGGTGGCCGGTGTTTCGAAGGGGCGCGCGCTGCGCGTCGTGCTCAGCCGGCTTGGGTTGGAGGCCGCGAATTGCGTTGCCTTCGGCGACAACATGAACGACATCGATCTGCTCGAAACGGCGGGCTATCCGTTCATGATGAACAACGCCAACCCCGATCTCATCAAGCGGCTGCCGTCGGTGCCGCGCATCGGCAACAACTTCGAGGCCGGGGTCGCGCATCATCTGCGCAAGCTGTTTGCGATCAACGACGAAATCGCTTCGTAATCCAGAAAGGCGCGACCCCAAGCGTGGCAATCGCGCCGTCATGACTCTTGCGACGACTGCTGCCTGGCCTTACTGCGCGGCAGGCAGTTGCGCGCACGGACAATCGTCCGCGCGGCCGTCGAGCCCTTCGCGCTCGTGCGAGAAACGCGCGCGTGCCGTGTCGCCGCTCCAGTCGATGCGCACCACATAGATGCTGTCGAAGTCCGCGCTCTCCCAGCGCGGCACGTCGCTCGCGCTGCCGCCATGCGCGGCGACGACGCGGCGCACGAGCGCCTCGATTTCCCGATGCTCCCAGGCGACGAGAACGGTGCGCCCGCGCCACTGCGGAGCGACGAGCGTTGTCTGCAGCGCGTCGCTCTGCGATTGACCGTACGGCGTCTGGATCGGCATGCCGAACTGGATCGCGGTCGGCTCGATGGTCGCAAGCGGGCGCACGTAGTAGTACGGCTGGCCGTTGTCGTCTTTCTGATCGGCGGGATCGGGCGCGTAGATGGCGTCGGGCTTGCCGTACTTCGCCGCGATCACGGCCGGCAGTGCGAGCGCGCGGTTCAGCCCCTTGCAGTTGAGCTGGCCGAGCCCTTCCGGCGGCTTTTCTCCGTGCCTCACGAATATGAGCGTCTCCACGTTGCGCGCATCGTGCGTATCGTGCGCGCCTTGCGAATTCGTCGTGCCGCTCGCGTTCGTGTGCGCCGTCTCTGCGGCGCCGCCGGCCTGCGGTAGCGGCGCGCAGGCGCAAACCAGCGCGCTCAGGCCTGCAGCGAGCGTCGGGGCGAGCCGGAACGGCCTGGGTCGTGAGCGCTTCATGCTGTGCGTGATGTTCCGGGAGATGGTCGCCCGATTCTAGCAGCGCAGTCGCCATGATCCTGCGCGCCGATGCACGCGCCACCGCAACGCAAACGAGCGCCGAAGCGCCCGTTGCCGCGGCATGGCAAGCATCGCGGCCCGCGAGGGGCCGCGGTGAAGTATCAGACCGTCTCGCGCACCGCGCCGGCCGCGATCGCTTCGCGGCGCCCTGCCACCGCCGGATACACGATGCCCGCGATCACCGCGCCGACGATCGGCGCTACCCAGAACAGCCAGAGCTGCGAGATCGCCTCGCCGCCCACGACGAGCGCGGGGCCGGTCGAGCGAGCCGGGTTGACCGAGGTGTTGGTGACGGGAATCGAGATCAGGTGAATCAGCGTGAGGCACAGGCCGATGGCGATCGGCGCGAAGCCCGCTGGCGCGCGTTTGTCGGTTGCGCCGAGAATGACGAAGAGGAAGAACGCCGTCATGACGACCTCGCACACGAAGGCGGCGCCCATGGCGTAGTGGCCCGGTGAGTGCTCGCCGTAGCCGTTGGTCGCGAAGCCGCTCGCGACGAGGTCGAAGCCGGGCTTGCCCGTGGCGATCAGCGCGAGCACGAATGCGCCGATCGCCGCGCCCACCACCTGTGCGGCGATGTAGGGCACGAGGTCGCGCGCCGGGAAGCGGCCGGCCACGGTGAGGCCCACGCTCACCGCGGGATTCAGATGGCAGCCCGAAATATGGCCGATCGCAAAGGCCATGGTGAGCACGGTCAGGCCGAACGCGAGCGACACGCCCACGAAACCGATGCCGAGGCCGTGAACCGGGCCGGCGAAGTTCGCCGCGAGCACGGCGCTGCCGCAGCCGCCCAGGACGAGCCAGAAAGTGCCGATCAACTCGGCAATGAGTCGCTTGGATAAGTGCATTGTGTGACACCTCGAAAAGTCGATGTTTGAAGGAGCCGCGAAAAGCACCGGCACCGGGAAATGCCAGATTCTAGGCAGTCGCCCATTTGGGAGGTGTCAAGGATTGTCAAATTTGACGTAATTGATCGAATTATTGCGATCGCTGCATACGCAAATGCGCCACAATCGGGCGCTCGTTATATTGGGATATGGCGTGATAAAGCAGTATTAACAGTGATTGCGAATTCCGTTATTTACGTCTAATCTGCGTTCGAGTTGGTTTAACGGGCAATGAAGGGGGGATAGAAATGTCGCAATATTCAGAACTGAAGGCGCAGATCGCAAGACTCCAGGCTCAGGCTGAAGAGGCGCGGCGCACGGAGATCGCGGACGTCATCGCCGCGATCAAGGAAACGATTGCCGAGTACGGCCTCTCCGCCCAGGACCTGGGCTTTGCCGAGGCCGCGCGCCGCGGCCGTCCGCCGAAGAAGGCGCCACTGCCCCCGCGCTATCAGGACCCGAAGAGCGGCGCGACCTGGAGCGGGCGCGGCAAGCCGCCCAAGTGGATTGCGGGCAAGAATCGCGAGCGCTACCTGATTGCATGACACAGGCTCGCTTGCCGGGAATCGCGTCGCCACCGCGTCATCACGAATGCAATAAAAGAGCCGCATGGAACATGCGGCTCTTTTTTGTGCGCGTCTCGTAATCAAGGCGTAATGGCGCTATTCGAACCCACGCAAACGATTCACGCCATCAATTTGTCTGTATTTATCGCGAAATCTGGAATGCCTCGTACTCAGCCAGCCGCGACACGGCGCAGTACCGGACGCTGTGCGGCTTCGATGAGCGCGCTATAAGTGTCGACATAATTGGCGGCCATGATGTGCGACGTGAATCGGCGTTCGAACTGGTTGCGAATCGCTTCGCGGGAAAGCGAATCGATATTCTGAAGCGCCGCCACGGCGCCTTGCACGTCCTCGACGACGTGGCCCGTGACGCCCGGATCGATCACTTCCGGCACCGAGCCGCGATTGAAGGCGATCACCGGCGTGCCGCACGCCATCGCCTCGATCATGACGAGGCCGAACGGCTCGGACCAGTCGATCGGAAACAGCAGCGCCTTCGCACCCGAAAGGAACGCGGGCTTCTGCGCTTCGTTGATCTCGCCGATGAATTCGACATGCGCCTGCGAAAGCAGCGGCTCGATCTCCGTCCTGAAGTAGTCCTGGTCGACCTTGTCGACCTTGGCGGCGATCTTCAGCGGCAGGCCGGAGAGCGCGGCGATCCTGATCGCCGTGTCCACGCGCTTTTCCGGGCAGATCCGGCCAAGGAACGCCAGGTACTCGGGCTTGCGGCCGGCTTGCGGCGTGAGCAGGTTCTGCGGCAGACCGTGATAGATCGTGTTCTGCCACGCGGCCTGCGGCAGCGGCTGGCGCTGCGAATCCGAAATCGAGATCACGGGGGCGTTCGGGAACTGCTCGAACACCGGCTGCAGCTCGGGCAGGTCGAGACGGCCATGGAGCGTCGTGACAAACGGCGTGTCCATGGTCGTGAAAAGCGGGAACGGCAGATAGTCGAGGTGGAAGTGCAGCACGTCGAACTCGTGGGCGACGCGGCGCACGCGCTCGAGCAGCACCATGTGCGGGGCCAGCGCGTCGCGGATCGTCGGGTCGAGGCGCAGTGCGCGCGGCCAGGCGGCTTCGAGGTTTGCCGAGGTGACCGAATCGCCGCTGGCGAACAGCGTCACGTCGTGGCCGAGGTCGACCAGCGCTTCGGTCAGGTAGGACACGACGCGCTCGGTGCCGCCATAAAGCTTGGGCGGAACGGCTTCGTAAAGTGGCGCAATTTGTGCGATTCGCATTGTTCGATCTCCTGGGCGAAAGCCGCGTGTGCAACGAATTCGAGTGATGCGGCACTGCGGCGGAACTACGGTATCGGGTTATCCCGGAGTCCGATTATGGCCATTTCCCGGCCCGAGACACGCGGTTTTGCAAACGCTTAAAGTTGTTACAGCGGGATACAGCCGGTGTGAAAGGCCATCGCAAGGCGTGACGCGGCATGGGGGCGCAATGCGCAAGCGGCGTGCCCGGCGCGGGTTTCCGGCTACGCCAACGAGGGCGGGCACGCGAGCGAGGGTCTGAGCGCACGCGAACGTGACGCGCCAATGAAAAAGCCTATAATCCGCCGATCTTTGAGCGGTTTATGCGCATGACATGGCGCGCGCCGCTTCCCGCCGCAGCTCCCGCCCCCTTGTCAGAAAAATTCCTACACGGTTGCGAAGGTTTTTCTCGCAACGCGTCGCGGCGTCCGTCCGATTTTCATTTGTTCGCGCCCTGGCCACAATGCAATCACGACCATAAACAGGCCGTCCAGCTGCTTTCGTACTGCAGCTGAACGAGCAAACGTTTTCCAGAGGCGGACTGACCAGCCGCCGCGTTTTGATTCGGGGGAATCCATGAGCGCGACGACGCATAGCGACATGCTCAATGAGATCAAGGATGTGAACCTGTCGTACCTGTTGCTCGCGCAACGTCTCTTGCGCGAAGACAGGCCGACGGGCATGTTCCGGATGGGCATTTCAGAGCAGTCCGCCGAGGTACTCGCAAGCCTCTCTTTCGCACAGACCGTACGCCTTGCCGCATCGAACCAGCTGCTTTGCCGCTTCCGGTTCGACGATCACGCCATCCTCGGCGCGCTCGCCGACAAGGGCAAAACCGCGCTGACCCACTCGGCGATCATCATGGCGGGCCAGGACGTCGAGCAGATCGGCTGAACCGCTTCGCCCCGCGCCGCAGCGCGCGGCCGCGCATTGCACCCTTGCTACCCGCGAACGGCGGCAGGGGCAAGCGCATTCCTTTGCGGCTTCCAACGGGTGTCTATGGCGACAAAGAGTGTGGTGCAGGAGGTAAAGGAGATCGCGCTCGCGATCGAGCTGATCGAGCTGGGCGCGCGCCTGCAATTGCTCGAAGCGGAGACCTCGCTCTCGCGCGACCGGCTCATCCGGCTTTACAAGGAAGTGAAGGGCGAGTCGCCGCCCAAGGGCATGCTGCCGTTTTCGACCGACTGGTTCATGACCTGGCAGCCCAACGTGCATTCCTCGCTGTTCTACAACACGTACCTGTTCATGAGCGGGCAGGGCCGCTGCGATTCCGTGCGCGCAATCGTGAAGAGCTACCGGATCTATCTCGAGCACTTGGGGCTGCAGGACGAAGCGCCTGCGCTGAGCCTCACGCGCGCCTGGACGCTCGTGCGCTATTTCGCCTCCGGGCTGCTGCAGATGACGCCGTGCAGCCGCTGCGGCGGCCGCTACGTGGCCCACGCGCACGACCCGCAGCGCGGCTTCGTCTGCGGGCTGTGCCAGCCGCCTTCGCGCGCAGGCCGCACACGGCGCAACGCGACGGCAACGCGTATTGCAGCGTGAGATCGCAGCCTGAGATCGCGGCCTGAAGCTC